>JAQTRU010000006.1 GCA_028711655.1 Patescibacteria group bacterium | reverse complement strand
CGCCCTTTACTAACAATATATTATTATCTTTATCAACTTCAATTATCTCTAAATTTTTAACAGTCGCCCTGTCCCCTCCCATGCGTCCGGGCATTCTCATTCCCTTGAAAACATGGGCTGGTCCGGTAGCGCCGATAGAACCGGGCATTCTCACCTGATCTTTTGTGCCGTGAGTTTTGTTGTGGCCATGAAAGCCATGGCGTTTAACTACTCCCTGAAAACCCCGCCCCTTGGAAACTCCGATCACATCAATGGTGTCGCCGGAGGAAAAAGCGCTAACATCTATCATGTCCCCGACTTTTAAATCTTTATCATCGGTTTTAAACTCTTTCAAATACCTTAAGTTGATTTTTAATTTTTTTAGGTGCCCTTTCTGCGGCTTTTTTATATTCTTTTCTTTTCTTTTCCCAAAACCAAGCTGGACAGCGTTATAACCGTCTTTATCTTCATTTTTGACCTGGGCTATCAGGCAAGGACCAGCCTCTATTCTGGTAACCGCTACCACCTTTTCGCCTTGCCAAACCTGGGTCATGTCTAGCTTTTTTCCTATAATAAACTTCATAATTACAAATTACAAATCACATACAAATTACAAATCACAAATCCTATTATTCGTATATTTGTAATTGATTTGTAATTTGTAATCAAAAAAACTGGTCCTTTTTAGAAAGACCAGCAAACACGCGCTATTTAACGCTTTTAGTGTGTTTTATGCTGAAATCTTCTAAATTCTTCCCTATCTGCCAGGCACTTTCCCCGCCTTAAGCAAAGAGTTGCCTACACAAACTTGATTATTTTAATGTATTATTTATATTATAACTTTAAACAATTTCTGTCAAGCACGATTACAAATTACAAATTGATTACAAATTTTACAAATGATTATTGTTTTTATTAAAATTTAGTTCTAATTTGTAATATTTGTATAGAATTTGTAATTTGTAACTACTGCATTTTTATTTCCACATCAACCCCGGCCGGCAAGCTTAAATTAGTCAAATCTTCAATGGTCTTGGCGGTCGGCTCGACAATATCAATCATTCTCTTGTGGATTCTCATTTCATACTGATCGCGCGCGTCCTTGTGGACAAAAGTCGATCGGTTAACCGTATATTTCCTTTTTTCCGTAGGCAAAGGAATGGGGCCGAAAATCTGCGCATCGCTTCTTTTGGCCGTATCAATAATAGTCTTGGTGGACTGATCTATAATCTTATGGTCAAAAGCCTTTATTTTTATGCGAATTTTCTGCTTGAAATCATTATTACCTTCGCTTTTGTCATCGGATTTTTTATTCTCCGCTTTTTCTTTTTCTGACATCAAATTTTGTCTGACAGAAGAAAACAAATTTCTTTTTCCTTCTTCTCTATAAATTAAAATAAACACTACAACCCCGCTCTTCAGAAAAGAGCGGGACTAAGTGACTACTTTATAATTTTTGTTACCGCGCCGGCGCCTACGGTCCGTCCGCCTTCCCGAATGGCAAATCTTAATTTTTCTTCCAAAGCGACCGGAGTAATTAATTTTATCTTCAGATTAACGGTATCGCCCGGCATAACCATCTCCGTTCCTTCCGGCAATTCAACTTCGCCGGTCACATCGGTTGTCCTGATATAAAATTGCGGCTTATAACCCTTAAAAAATGGCTTATGGCGGCCGCCTTCTTCTTTGGTCAGAATATACACCGCCCCTTCAAACTCGGTGTGCGGAGTAACCGAACCCGGTTTGGCCAAAACCTGGCCTCTTTCCACTTCGTCTTTCTTTGTGCCTCTAAGTAAAACTCCGGCGTTATCGCCAGCCTGACCTTGGTCAAGCATCTTATTAAACATCTCAATGCCGGTAACTACGGTTTTTCTTGTTTCCCCTAGGCCGACAATTTCCACTTCGTCGTTTAATTTTACAACACCCCTTTCAATTCTGCCCGTAACCACGGTGCCGCGGCCTTCAATGGAAAAAATATCTTCAATCGGCATTAAAAACGGATGGTCAACGTCTCTGGTCGGCTCAGGAATATATTCGTCCAAAGCTTTTAAAATATCCACAATCGGCTCGGCGTCAGGGCCGGTTGGATTTTCCAGGGCTTTCAGGGCGGAACCGCGAATAATCGGGGTCTTGTCGCCCGGAAATTCATATTTTTTTAACAAATCGCGAATTTCCTCTTCCACTAAGTCAATCAATTCCTTGTCTTCCACCATGTCGCATTTATTTAAAAATACCACAATATAAGGAACTCCTACCTGCCGAGCCAAAAGAATATGCTCTCTGGTTTGGGGCATGGGCCCGTCAGTCGCGGCCACAACCAAAATCGCTCCGTCCATCTGGGCGGCGCCGGTAATCATATTTTTCACGTAATCGGCATGGCCCGGACAATCAACGTGCGCATAATGGCGCTTTTCTGATTCATACTCAACATGAGCGGTGGCAATAGTGATGCCGCGCGCCTTTTCTTCCGGAGCCGAATCAATCTGGTCAACCGATCTTTGCGATGCCTTTAATCCCTTGGAGGCGATAATCTTAAGCATCGCCGCCGTTAAAGTGGTCTTGCCATGATCAACGTGGCCGATAGTGCCCACGTTGATATGGGGTTTTGAGCGTTCAAATTTATCTGCCATGGTTTTTTTGTTTGCGGCCCCCTTAGGAAGGGGTTACCTCTCCGCTCTAAAGCAGAGAACCAGCCGTCATTTGTTAATTATTTAGTTAAATAATAAAATAATATAAAAATAAAATAATATAAAAATCTATTTTATCTGACAGGACAACAGGCATCCAAAGCGCCGAAAATTATTTTATTATTTTATTATTTTATTATTTAAAAAGGAACATCTTTTACAACTTCTTCCGCGCTACTTTTTATATCAGGAGGTATTTCCCAGTTGTTGCCGAACTTATTTTTATCCTCATCTATCTCCTCCATACTTTTGCCGGAAATATGAAAATCGTCTTCCGCCGGCCCATCATCTTCCATCCCGCCAAAAGGTTCTTCGTAATAATACATATCCTCTTCGCTCTCATCAAAATCAATTTCTTCGTCGTCTTCGCTCTCCAAATCCCCCAGATCCCTCCGGAAGTATGGGGACATTTCCTTTCTTCTTTCCCCTCTTCTCTCTCCCCTTGGAAATTCCTTATCCCCTTCGGACCTCTCGTCATTCTCACTTTTCCAAATGGCTATATCACGATTTATTCTATCAAGTAGTTCATCTTCTGTCAAGTTTCTCAACTCGTTCTGGCCCAAAACAAATTTTTCGTATTCTTCCAACCCCATTATCACAAAAACGCTGTCCGGTTTGGCGCTGTCAATCACAATTATTTTATCGCCGGTAATTTTTGCTAAATTAATGGCTTTTTGCAATTGATTAAGCATGGTATTAATATTATTTTACTTTATATTAACCTGGTCTTAATCTTATCCTAATTTTAGCTAAAGGTCAATACAACTATTTAAATCCTAATTTCAAAATCCTAAATCCTGAATAAATCTAAATGTTCAAAATTCAAAACTCTAAACAATAGTTTAAAACATCTGGTAATTTTAATTTTAACTTTATTTGGAATTATCTCTGGCTGCGGCTGGTTATGGTTTCAACAATATTGCCCGGCACTTCGGAATAGCGGAAAAATTCCATCGTATAACTGGCCCGGCCCTGGCTAGAGGAACGCAAAGTGGTGGCATAACCGAACATTTCCGCCAAAGGCACTTTGGCCATAATCACTTTAGCCGTGCCTCTTTCCGTAAGCTGGTCAATCTGGCCGCGTTTGGAATTAAGGTCGCCGACAATATTACCCATATATTCTTCGGGCGTTACCACTTCCACTTTCATAATCGGTTCAAGCAATACCGGTTTGGCTTTGCGGCAAGCTTCTTTGAAGGCGAAAATTCCCGCCATCTTGAAAGCCGCTTCCGAAGAATCAACTTCGTGGAAACTACCGTCATAAACCGTAACTTTTATGTTAACCATCGGGTAACCGGCGACCACTCCCTGATCCATAGCTTCTTTCACCCCTTTGCCTATGGCCGGAATAAATTCCCTCGGAATCACTCCTCCTTTCACTTCATCAACAAATTCAAATCCAACTCCTTCCGGCTGCGGTTCAACTCGCAACCAGCAATCGCCGTATTGGCCGCGTCCGCCGGACTGTTTTATATATTTGCCCTGAGCCTCGGCCGTTTCCTTAATTGTCTCGCGATAAGAAACCTGGGGCGCGCCCACGTTAGCTTCAACGTTGAATTCCCTTTTCATCCGATCAACAATAATGTCAAGGTGCAGCTCGCCCATGCCGGAAATCAAGGTTTGGTTTGTTTCTTCGTCGGTTTCCACCCGGAAAGTCGGGTCTTCTTCCGCTAACCTCTTCAAAGCCGCCCCCATTTTTTCCTGGTCAGCTTTGGTTTTTGGCTCAACCGCTATTTTTATAACCGGTTCCGGGAAAACAATGGATTCAAGCAACAAAGGATGGCTCTCGTCGCAAAGGGTATTGCCGGTAGTGGTATTTTTTAATCCGATAACAGCGGCAATGTCTCCGGCATAAACTTCCTTTATTTCCTCCCGATGATTGGCATGCATTCTTACCAGACGGCCCACCCGTTCCTTACTGCCGGTAGAAGAATTTAAAATATAAGAACCGGCCTCCAAAACTCCCCTATAAACCCGGACAAAACACAACCGGCCCACAAACGGGTCAGTGGCTATTTTAAAGGCTAATCCGGCAAAAGATTCGTTGTCATCCGCCTTTACCGGCATTTCCTTGCTTTCATCGCGCACATCCATGCCCTTAATTTCCGGCACATCCAAGGGGGAAGGCAAATAATCATTAACCGCTTCAAGAACCAATTGAACGCCCATATTTTTTAAAGCGCTCCCGCACATAACCGGATAGATAGAATTGGAGATTACCCCTTTTCTCAAAGCTTCCTTAAGCTCTTCCTGGCTGATTTCTTCTCCGTTTAAATATTTTTCCGTTATTTTGTCATCGCATTCCACAATTCTTTCCGCCATTTCACTTCTGTATTTTTCCACCTGCGCTTTTATTTCTTCCGGAATGGGAATCTCAACCACTTGTTCCCCGTGAACTCCCTTAAATTCATAGGCCTTCTGGCTAATTAAATCAATCACGCCCCGGATGCTTTCTTCGGCGCCGATCGGAAGTTGAATGGCCACCGCTTTCGGATTCAATCTTACCTTAATGGAATCAAGACTCATATAAAAATCCGCGCCCATTTTATCCATCTTATTGATAAAACAGAGACGCGGAACTTTGTATTTATCCGCCTGCCTCCAAACTGTTTCCGATTGCGGCTCTACGCCCTGGGAACCGTCAAAAACCGCTACGGCCCCGTCCAGAACCCGCATAGACCTTTCCACTTCCACCGTAAAATCAACGTGGCCGGGCGTATCAATTATATTTATTTTATTACCTTTCCAAAAACAAGTCGTGGCCGCGGAAGTAATGGTTATGCCCCTTTCTTTTTCCTGGTCCATCCAGTCCATGTCGGCCGCGCCGTCATGAGTTTCTCCTATCTTATGCTTTTTGCCGGTATAAAAAAGAACCCGTTCCGTAAACGTGGTTTTCCCGGCGTCAATATGGGCGGCAATGCCGATATTTCGTATTTTATCTAGAGAATAATCTCTGGGCATAAGTTATTAAATTTTTAATTTTGTAATTTTTAATTAATTTCTAATTCTATAATTTTAAAACTATTAATTTGAAATATCTGAATCGTCGAACTTCACCGGTATTTCCACTAGATTCAATTCCGAGCCATCCGCGCCTTCTTCATAAACCGCGACAAAACCTTCTTTGGTATTATTAAATTCAAAATTCAACTTATTGATTACATAATCGCCCATTTCTCCGGTTTGCCCGGAATTGTAAATTTTAACCGTTTCTTTAACAAGGGTTTCATGGTTGTTGTTTCGCAATTCAACCGTCAAAACGTCTTTTTCAGCTGACGCTTTTCCAAAAACAGCAAGAGGGCTATAAACTGTTTGCCCGTCTTCTATATTAAAAACCTTGATCTTGTCGTTGCCTAATACTGAATTTATCTGTTGCGAACCATCCGAGGTGTCCTCGCCTTTATCCCCGGGCTGGCATTCCTTTCTGAAAAACGCCCATTCTTCGCATTCGGAGCCGTCGCTAAATTTGCAGACTCCGTACTGCCCGTCGGCATTTTCCCTGATTTCCAGCTCCCCGCCCTGCTCAAGGCAATACTGCGAAGCCGGATTGGCTAATTGGGCGCCTGATTCATCCGGAGTTTCTTTAACAACCTGCCTGATGCAGCCGCTTAAAACCAAGCTTACTATTAAAATTGTAAAAATAAATAACTTTTTCATATATTTTATTTCCTTTCTACCCCGCTTTAGCGGGCTTTTAACTCCGACTGAAGTCTGGTAGAATAATAATAATAATAATTTCTATTTTAGTTCCGCATAAGTCCATATCAGTCCGCGCGAGTCCGCGTCTAGCGGGAGAAATGCGCGAATGCCTTGTTGGCTTCGGCCATCCTGTGGACCATCTCCCGTTTCTTTACGGCCGCGCCTTCGCCCTCGGAAGCTTCCAAAATCTCGGCCGCTAATTTTTCCGCCATGGGTTTGCCTTTGCGCGCCTTGGCCGCTTCAATCAGCCAGCGGCAACCCAAAGCAAAACGACGGTCGCCTCTGACCTGGAAAGGCACCTGATAATTGGCTCCGCCGACTCTCTTGCCGCGAATTTCCACTATTGGCGAAACCCTTTTCAAGGCTTTATTAAAAACATGCCTCGGATCTTGCTTTGTTTTTTCTTTTATAAAATCAAAACAACCGTAAACGATTTTCTCGGCTGCGGTTTTTTTGCCGCCCTCCATAATGTAATTCATGAATTTGGCGACATTTTTGTCGTTATATTTGGCATCGCCATCTATATCTCTTCTTGGCGCTGGTTTTCCTCGCATAGTTACGAATTACGAATTCTTTACAAATTTACGAATTCGAATTATATTTATTAAATTTATTATTTTTTCATTAAATAATAATTCTAGATATAGCTTGTTTATAATTACAAATTACGAATATTATTTTTAACTTATTATTTAGTATTTGTAAATTTGTAATAGATTTGTAATTTGTAATCTTTATTTTTTTTCTCCTTTCGCCCCGTACAAACTTCTTGACTGTTTTCTGCCTTCCACCCCCTGCGTATCATAAACTCCTCTGATAATCTTATAGCGAACACCCGGCAAATCTTTTGTTTTTCCGCCCTTAATTAAAACTATGGAGTGCTCTTGCAAATTATGGCCCTCGCCGGGAATATAAGCCGTTACTTCCATGCCATTGGAAAGGCGGACGCGGGCAATTTTGCGCAGAGCTGAATTCGGCTTTTTCGGAGTGGTGGTTGTCACTTTTAAACATACCCCCTGTTTAAAAGGCGATCCTTTGGGCAATTCCTTCCTTCGCCGGTGCAGTGTGTCAAGATTGGTATGCAAAGCCAAGGTTTTCTTTCTTTTTCCGATTTTTTTCCTCCCCTTGCGGAGTAATTGATTTATTGTCGGCATATCTAATTAAAATAATATCACCGCTTAAGCCGCCGCAGAAGCGGGGCAGGCGGGATCCCGTCACCGCCACCTATGAAAATTTTAATGTAGGCGGGATAATAAAGTGGCGGGATAAAAATAAAATAAAAAAATAATATAAAAAATATAAAAACGCCAAAAAAATAACCTTCTTTTTATATTATTTTATTATTTTATTATTTTGCTTGTTATTTTACTACTTAAATTTAGCAAAATCCCAAAAATAAGTCAAGAGAACTTCAAAAAAACAAAAAAACAAGAAAAAAACACCTAAATGCCTATTATGGCTATAAATAACCGAAGAACCGTTAAGCTTACAAAACTTAATAATCCCATCATCAGTAAGACTAATATGATGATAATGCCATAAGGTTCTAATCTAAGGAACTTTTCTCTTAAATCATAATTCAAGAAGGCGGACAATATCTTTGACCCGTCCAGGGGGGGGATCGGCACCAAATTAAAGACCATCAGAATCAAATTGACAAAGCAAAAAATTGCCGACAAAACGAAAATGCTGTTAATTAAAGAGCCTTGGACCTGGCCCAATAGCGCCTCATAGTTCCCTCCCAGAAAATTTATAACCAATTCTTGCTTCAGCTGCGCCGGCGCGATAAACCTTGCCAAGAGGCCGAAGAATATAGCCAGAAGAAAATTCATCCCCGGTCCGCTTATGGCCACTTTTAACTCTCCATACTTTTGGTCTCTCAAGTTATAAGGGTTAAAGGGCACCGGTTTGGCCCAGGCTATAAAAACGGGGGATCTGGAAAAAACCAAAAGCAGGGGCAAAATTACCGAACCAAAAATATCCAAATGGGCGAGGGGGTTTAAAGTAAGCCTGCCCAAATCTTTGGCGGTCGGATCCCCCAGCTTATAAGCTGCCCAGCCATGGGCATATTCATGAAAAACTGCGGAAATAATTAAAGCAAATATAGAAAGAAATATTATTAACATAAAATATTAAATTCCAATAACCAATCTCCAATAATCAAACAAACTTCAATAATCAATAATCAAAATTTGGTTATTGGAATTTAGTAATTGGTTATTGCTTGATTATTGTTTCTTGGTTATTGATTATTATATCTTACCACAGCTTGCTCTTTTTTCCAAAACATGATAGCATTTTATTATTCATTATTCATTTTACATTATTCATTCCAAACTTATGGCTAAAAAATGCGATGTTTGCGGCCGCGGTTCTACCAAAGGCGCCAGCCGTTCCCACTCTAATATTAAAACCATCAAAAGGCAGCATATAAATTTGCAAAGCAAAAGAATTGACGGCAAAAAAATGAAAGTCTGCACCGCCTGCATAAGAACTATGGCGAAAAATAAAAAGTAGACGATAAAACAAAAAACCACCCCGCTCTTCGCGAAGAGCGGGGTGGTTTTTTGTTTGCCAGCCCTAATAACGCAAACTTTCAAAGGTATGTCGCCAGCGCGGAGACTGGCGACCAGCGGCAACCAGCGCTACTATTTATAGTTAAAATCTAATTTCAAACTCTTTATAATTTTTAATCTTCCCCTCCTCCGCTTCCGTATTTTCCACTCTGGCCCAAGAAGGGCCTTTTTGGCACCACTTTAAAAATTTTTTTAATTCTTCCTCCTCGCCTTCGGCCTCAATATAAACTCCGCCGTCCGCTTCATTGCGCGCAAAACCGGCCAAATTCAATTCTTTAGCCTTTTCTTGGGAATAATATCGGAAACTAACTCCCTGCACCTGCCCGTGAATTTTAATATTCAAATGCTTCATAACTAAGTTATAAAGTTTATAAAGTAAAAAGTTATAAAGTTTTTATCAAGCCAGACAGCAATTTTGAAATCTCTATTACTGAGAAAGATAATTTATTAAATTGTTTTTCATTAATGTAATTTAGCCTATAACCAAGATATAACATTGACCTTGCTTCGGCGCATGAGCCCTTGGCGATAAATAAAAAATTCCTGAATTCTTTATTGGTATTTCTTTCAAAACCTTCGGCAATATTATTCATTATGGAGATAACTGCTCTTCTTATTTGATTAAGAAATGAAAAATCAGAACAACTGTTAAAAATGCTATATATTTCTAAAGTCAGCTTTCCGGCCTTCTGCCAGGCAATAATATCCTCAAATCTTTGTATTTTCATAAACTTTCAACTTTATGGACTTTATAACTTTCTAACTAAAATTAGTCTTAGCGCTCTGATTATAACGACGAGCAAATATTATTAGGTAAATAACGAACAAATAATACGCCCCGGCCCAACCCCACCGCAAATAATCAATTTCCCAATAAGACAAAGGCAACCGAGTGAGCCAATCAGCCACTGCCATAATATATTTTAGCGCTAAAAAAGCTGGGAAGAAAAACAGCCAACTCAAACTCGGCCAAATTAGGCCCAAGGCCAAGCCGGTCAGAATTGCCGACAACAAAAATGGCAAAACCCAGAGAACCAGCAAATTGCTGATTGGCGCGATTAAAGAAACCTGGCCGAAATTAAAAGCGATAACCGGCAAAGTAAAAACTTGGGCCGAAAGAGTGATGCCCGCGATATCCAAAAAAATTTTAACCGCTCCCCTTTTCTCTCCCGCCAATTTTCTAAAAATTGGAAAAAAATAAGCGATGCCCAAGACCGCCAAAAAAGAAAGCTGGAAGCCAATATCATCCCGCAGGAGTTTCGGATTTATTAAAAGCAAAATGGCTGCGGCTAACACCAAAGAATTGGTTAACTTATTGAGCCGACCCAGATTCATGGCCCAAAGCACTAAAAATCCCATTAAACCGGCCCGCATCGCCGAGGCTGGCAAACCGATTAAAAAAATATAAACCAATAGAAATAAACCGGCCAGCCAAAAAGCTTTCCGCCGCGGCAAACCAATTCCCAGGGAAAAACCCATAACCAAAGCGGCCAAAATGCTAATGTGCAATCCGGAAATGGCAACGATGTGGCTTAAGCCGGCTTGGGAAAATTTTTCTTGCCAATAATCGCCAATGCCTTTTTTGTAGCCAAGAGTTATGGCTCCGGCCAACCCGGCCTCCGGTTCCGGCAAACTATAATTAATAACATCGCGGAGCCTGCCCTTTAATTTAAAAATTTTTCCGTAAAAATAATTTCCTTTCCCTCCCCCGATTTTTTCAATCTTCGGATGGTAGCAAACCGAATAAATGTTATAACGGGCCAAATACCGATCGTAAGCGAAACCGCTAAATTCTTCCGGCGCTTTGAGCTCGCATTTTATTTTTAATTCATCGCCATAACTAAAAGCCGGATATAAATTCGTTGTGACCAAAATTTTCCCGGAAATCTCCCGTAGAGACGCAAAATCTTGCGTCTCTGCGGATAAGGCATTAATTTCATATTTCACATTTTTCTCCCTAATATCCGGCTCATTGCAGACCACGCCGGTTATCACCGCCTCCTGCCCGTTGTAAAACCAAATTTTATCCGGCGTGTTGGCTGGCAGGGAAAAGCTATAACGCCAAATCCCCAAAAATAAAAATAGCCCCAGCAGGGCCATTATCATTATTTTTTTATTTTTAAAAAATAAAATTAAAATTACCAAACAAAATATTATTGCTCCAAACCACCATAAGTCAGGTGTCAACCAGGGCAGAGGCAGGAATGAAGCGATGGCAATACCGAGAATAGAGGAAATACACGAATACAAAAATATATAAGATTTAGAAAAATAAAACATTTTTAATTTTCAATTATCAATGACCAATTTTCAATCAATTTTCAATACCTAATTTTCAAAAATTGAAAATTTAGCATTGATTGTAAATTGAAAATTGTAAATTGAAAATTTTTTTGAGAAATATTTATTCTGAATTTATTTAAAGTCTGCATCAATCCGTTCTAGTCCGCATCAAGCGCAAATACGCTTCCATAAATCCCTCCAGCTCTCCGCCCAAAACCGCGTTAATATCCGAGGTCTCATAATTCGTCCGGTGGTCTTTAACCATCTTGTAGGGCTGCAGAACATAAGACCGGATTTGCTTTCCCCATTCGGCTTTCTGCGCCTCGCCCCGCAATTTTTTCTCTTCTTTGCCCTTTTCCTCTTCCTGCAATTTGTATAATTTTGATTTCAAAATTTTCAAAGCGGTTTCTTTATTCTGGTGCTGGGAGCGCTCGGTCTGGCAGGCCACAACCAGGCCGGTCGGCTGATGGGTAATCCTGACGGCCGAGTCGGTTGTGTTAACGCTCTGTCCGCCCGGACCGGAAGAGCGATAAACGTCCACGCGCAAATCTTCGTCTTTTATTTCTATAACTTCTGCTTCCGGCAGCTCCGGAATAACTTCCGCCAAAGCGAAAGAAGTGTGCCGCATTTTTTCCGCGTCAAAGGGGGAAATTCTTACCAAGCGGTGAACGCCGGACTCGCTTTTTAAATACCCATAAGCCCAGCGCCCGACAATTCGCATGCTCATGCTTTTTATGCCGGCTTCATTGCCGACTGTCCTGTCTAAAATCTCGGCTTTCCAACCCCTCTTTTCCGCAAAACGAAGAAACATCCGCTCCAGCATTTCCGCCCAGTCTTGCGCTTCTACTCCGCCTGTGCCGGCGTGAACAGAAAGAATGGCATTGCTCTCGTCATATTTTCCGGAAAACATAACTTGAAATTCCATTTTCTCAAATCTCTTTAACAACTCTTCATATCTCGCTTCCGCCTCCTCGGCCAAAGAAAAATCCTCTTCTTTGTTGCCAACCGCTACTAATTCTTCCAATTCGGTTATCTCTTTTAAAATTTCTTCCCACCCCCCGATTTCTTTTTCCAGTTCTTCCGCCTCTCGGCTTATTTCTACCGCTCGTTCCCTATTATCCCAGAATCCAACTTTGTTCATCTCGGACTTTAGGCTTTTGGCTTTGGACTTTTGACTTTCTAAACTTAAAAGCTGCCAAGCCTTCTTGGTTCTTTCTCTCAATTCATTTATTTTTTTAAGTAAATTTTCCATATATTGTCCCCCTTGTAAAGGGGGATTTAGGGGGTTAAATTTCGGGAATTTTAACCTCCCCTACCCCTCCTTTACAAGGAGGGCATCTTATCTGCCCCCCCTTCCCAAGAAGGACAAACGAACGCTTACTTAAATATCACCTGCCCCTTTAATATCACCTCTTCCTTTAATATAACCGGACTAGATTCAACATGGGTTATGGTCGGAATATAAGCGCCGTAGCCCGTGCCCTCGGTATTGGTGGCATAAGCCCGGACATAATAAACCGTCCCCTTGGTTAAACCCGTGATTTCTATGGTCGTGGTGCCGGTGGAAAAATCGCCGGTTTCATGCGCATCCCAGGTATCAGCCTCGGTCAAACCGTATTTAACTCCTCTGACCGTCGGGTTGACTCCGCCTGTGTCGGAAATGCCGATAATGACCGTAATGGAGGAAGTCGCCATTTCCGAAAATCCGCCCGTCACTACGGTTGGCGGCCCGATCGGCAGCCAAGTCGTGGTTACTTTATATAAATCACCGGCATCATCCATATTTATATAACCGGCCTTTTCGCTCCAGGCATAACCGGAAAAATTACCATTCTCATCAATTGTTACTTGGTAATAATTGTTTACGCTTGAATCGTCAAAACTTATCCAGCCCAATTTCTCGCTCCAAGCATAACCGGTCAAATTTCCGTCTCCGTCATTGGAAATCCCGTAATCAACCGTGCCGCAGGAAGAAGTGTTGGAACAGCTCAAACTGATGTAACCGGTTTTCTCGCTCCAGAGATAACCGGTAAGACCATCATCAGCCACCAAAGCGCCTTCAAAATTAGCGCCGTCCGCCCACTGGATATAACCGAATTTCTCCGCCCAGGAATAATCGGAAGAATTACCGGGCGCGGCCCAAACCGGTTGGCTGGTAGACAATACTATAACCAAAATAACCACGGTATATTTTATTACATTTTCTTTTAATTTTTCAAACATAGCGAACTAATTATCAATTACCAATTATCAATTTTCAATCAATTATCAAATTATCAATTTCTAAATTTTCAATTAAGAAACTCCTCTTCCTGTCCTTATTATCTTTGAAAAAATCAACAGCAATTATTGAGCCTCTTGCCAGAGCAAACGAATTTTTTCTTTTTTCTCCGGATTAGTTCTGGCTAAAAGTCTTAACCAATGCCTTGTCTCTTTTATTTCCTTTTTACAAATACAAATTTTATGCAAGAAATCTTTTTTGCTTTCCCCTTCGGTCGCCTCACAATAATTAGCCCCTATGGAACCGCCCGAACCAACTACTTGAGCAATAATTCTTGAATTTACCTCATCTTTTTTTATTTCTTTCACGAAATCAATAATTTCTTCAGCAAATCTAGCCGTTCTTTCTTCTAAATCAAACTTTCCTGCCATAAAATTTGATAATTAACTACTTGAAAATTCATTGAAAATTGATAATTTAAAATTGAAAATTATTTATAAATATCTCTCGTCTTCTGAACCCTCACATTATATCCCTCATTATCTTTTATATAATTATGCTGAATTTTTGCGTCCGAATCCTCGTCAACATATATCCCGTAGCTCTTGTTATCAGTAATCTTGTTATATTCAATGATAAAATCGCTTTTTATAAGTCTCACTCCGGACTTGGCGCTGGAAATTATGACTGAATTTCTGATTGAGCCGGATGAGCGCAAAACTTTTATGGCTTCGCCGCAAGTGTCAATAACATTATTTTTAAAATCCAATTGGCTGTCTTTGGCATACATGGCGGTGGCGGAAATATTTCTGAATCTGGTATCGGAAACAATAATTTCCGCGCTGGCGGCGTCAATCCCGGCGTAAGAATCGGCCAGCACAATGTTTTCCAGCCCTAATCCCGCGTCCCTTACCTTGATAACCGCGCTTTTTTCCTTGGCCGCTTTTAAAATTGTTGCCTCGCCCTGTCCGACCAGACGTAATTTTTTATTGATAAATAGGTTAACTGAATAAACCCCCCTGCTTAGATAAATGGCGTCATAATCTTCGGCCTCGTTTATAACCGACTGCAAATCTTCTTCCGGAGAAACCGAATGGCTTTTCCCTCTTATTCCCAATCTCTCCCCGATCGTCGCTTGCCTCTCTCCCTCTCTGAATAGCGGCCCCAAAATTAATTCTTCCAAACTGGCCGGTTGAAGATTTTTTTGGTCTTTATGAATAATAAAGGTTCGGGTGGAAAATTTATCGTTTCCGGTAAATTTTACTTTTTTTAATGTGTCGGCCCCGCCTTTTGTAAGCCAATCCCCGGCTGCCAGCAAAAAGAAAATAAAAAATATAATAAATATAATCCGCTTCCGGGATAATTTTTCCGCTTTTTTCTTTAACGCTTTTCCCGCCTTTTTAATTTTTTTAAAAAAGAGCTTGCCCCTATCCTTAATTTTTCCTAAAACACTAATCATAACCTTAATAGAAATATAAATTGAAACTACTTTAACTCTAACTATACTGGGACCCCTTGTCATTCCCGCCTTCTTCCCCTTGTCATTCCCGCGGCCTTTAGTCCCCGTGAAAACGGGGAGGGAATCCAGGGATGAGCCGCATGAACTACAAATCATCAAATAAATCCCGCCAAGCAGGATTTTCTTTTTCAATTAATTCTATTTTCCACTTTCGATTCCATTTTTTCAGTTGTTTTTCTCTGGCGATAGCGGCACCAATGCCAGAAAAAACTTCACAGTGGACTAATCTGTTTATATTGTACTTAGCGGTAAAACTATTTTTATTTTCTTTAATTCTGTGCTGGAAACTCCTATTTAATAAATTGTTGGTTACTCCGATATATAATGTACCATTTCTTTTGCTGGCTAAAATGTAGACATAATAATTTCTCTCCTCCCTCGCCCCGTTAGCCCCGCTTAGAAATTTATTTCTAACGAGGTTAGAAATATTATAACTTCTTTGCTTATAATAATTTTTGGCTGAATTTCTAACGGGGTTCATATTATATTTATCATTCGTGCCACTTGACCCTGGATCCTCGGGTCAAGCCCGAGGATGACAGAAAAGGTGATCTTCTCAAAAAAATAACCAATCTTCGCCTTTAATTTATAACCAATAATCATTCCTCTTGATTACTAAAACCCAATTATAGGCAGGGATTTAAACGGAGTCCGCATGAGTCCGTGTCAGTCCGCTCCAGTCCGCATTAGCGCGCGCAACGAAAGCCAATACTCTCGCTCACCGCGGTTGGCGCGTTGGACAAATCCAAGCTGTAAATTCCGCCTGCTCCCCGGACAAAACCCCGCAACACATCAATATTTGAGCCAATCTTAATCTTCCCGATATTATTATCTGCGTCATTCAAATAATAAGGCGGCGCGATATTCAACCCTTTGAAATCTATAACATCAAAGTATTCGTACCATTCGTTCAGGTTCGTTCCGTTCGTGTTTAATTCCGGCGCTCCCTTTTTCGTAATTGTCTGATTGGTCCATTCTCCGATTCCTATATTCATATATACAACATTATCATTAGACAACACATATTCATTTACGCCGTCCGCCTCACTTAATTCGTTTTTTTCGTTAAATTTCGTCCCTTTTGTGTTTATTATATTCTCCGCCATGGTAAGCCACTCGTTTTCGGAAATTAAATGGTAGCCCGCGCCCAAACTCTGGCAGGCAAGGCCTGCTTCACCCTGCGAAATATTATTCCATACCTGGCCATTCACATTCGTTATATTCGTTAAATTCGTTTCATTCGTGTCTGCCAGGCGAGCGATGCGAGCCGCCACGCAGAATCCCGGCATTGTCCCATACTTCGCCGAGCCCGGCGCCCAGACAAAACCCTCTTCGCAATAACCCTCAAACGCTCCGGCCACGACTTTGCCTTCTACCCCAATATCGCCCATGGTTTCATCAACCGCCAAATCTAAAGCCGTACCGCAAGATGACCCGGAGCAAGCCATGATCCGGCCGTCCACCGCCAAAGTGCCGACAATGGAAACTTTGCCGCTCACGCCAATATTTAAAATACTCACGTCATTAGCGCGGAAATCCGCCACATCTCCGGAGCCGGACTGATTAATCACAAACGCGGTCTGGGCCGTGGTAGTGGCGGTAACAATCTCCACCACGGCTACCCCCCCCTCTCCTTGCGAAGGAGAGGGTTGGGGTGAGGTCTTGCCTAATTTAATATTGCCATATTCGTCCACGGCAAATGCATTCGTTAAATTCGTCAGGTTCGTCAAATTCGTGTTTAATTGGCTATTGATTATTGAAATTTGTTTGGCTATTGTTTCTTGGTTATCGGTTATTACGCTCATCTCTTCCCTAAGCCCTAAGCCCTGCGCCCTAATTACCGCGTCTAAATTCGCCACCATACTGATTATATCGCTCACGGTTTTTTCCATATTCACAATTCTGCTCCCTAAATCATCGCTCTTAACAGTCAATCTGGTTTCCAGTAATAATAATTTCGGATCAAGGACTTCTGTGATCTCATCGTCTAAATTTAAATTATTTATGGCATTAGCAATTAATATATTAACTTCATCCTCTATTTCCATATTAGCGATTCGTTCAGTTACTTTCTCCTCTATTTCTTCCACGGTCAGACTCTTATTTCTTCTTGAAATCAGGACATTAATCACTCCCGTCCCAATCTCATTCGTTATATTCGTGTCGTTCGTTTCATTCGTGTCTAAGCCCTCTAATGCAACCCCGACCGTCGGATCACCGGCGCTTGCCCGCATAACGTAGCCCGGCCGAGAAGCAGAAGTTAGAGAATCGCCCGGCCGGATTGGCCCGTTCGCCGTAGTGACCCGAGCCGGAACCTGGCCCAGCATGCCAATAATGGCATAATGATTATCTTTACTTTTTTCCATCCCGTTTTTGCCCGGTCCGCCATTACCCACAATCGCCGGTTTGGTGGAAACTATACCCATTAAATTGCCATCTGCCGCCCGTTCGCATCTTTTAACCGCGTTTTCCCTTTCTATATCCACGCAGACCGCTTCTCCGGGCTCTAAATTATTATCTATAGAATAATAATATTCCGCATAATCAGCGCCGTTTGTTAAATAAGAACCGCTGATATCAATACTGCCGGTCGGCACAATTACTCCGCGATTAACATCCACTCCGCCTAAAATTGACAATTTTGACTTAGGCGTGGTTGTGCCTACGCCGATATTTCCCGAAGAATCAACTCGTAAAGCTTCGTCTCCGACCCCAATCGTCGTAGTCGCGTTATTGGCCGGAGCGATTGTTAATTGGCTGTCAGACCCGACCGTAAAATTCGCGTAATTGGTATCATCATAAGCTAAAGTAAGTTGCGACCCGGAGTTGGATGTCACCGAGAGTTTAGACATCGGCGAAGTCGTCCCGATGCCGACGTTGCCGGAGTTTGCCTCTAGCCTCATTACTTCTTTTGAGGTTGCTCCGCCACTGCGTCCTCTAAAAACCAAATCTCCATAATCCGTATCTTGCCATTCATTAAAAATTCCCCAGGTTGATGCACCAGCTACACGATTTCTTAAAATCAATCCAACTGAATTTGCAGCAGCATTCTCATTTTGAATATATAAAGCATCAGAAGTATCTGCTGTGGTTAATAAATCTGTATTGTCGTGAACAGCATCTGTTCCAGAAACTACTATGCCCAACTTCGCCCCCGCACTTGCCGTCCCGATACCCACTCTTTCATTAGCCGTATCAACGTAAAAAGTATTATCTTTACTCTCTACCCCTACTCTAAAATCCCCGTCAACGTCTAAAAGATAAGCCGGCGTTGTTGTTCCAATCCCGACGTTGCCTTCAACTATTAAACCATTTTGTGGAGCTGTAACATCTCTATAATTATATCCTATGCTTGCATTTCCAGAGACTATAAGATAATTTTGATTTTGAGATGTATTTATTGATAATTTAGTTACTTTGGCAATACCATTTACATCAAGGAGAGCTCCTGGACTATCAGTCCCAATCCCCACCCTCTCATTAGCCGTATCAACATAAAAAGTATTAGCTTTGCCCGCGATTCCCACCCTCATATCACCGTTAACATCTAAGAGATAAGCTGGC
Organism: Patescibacteria group bacterium; assembly: GCA_028711655.1. NCBI lineage: Bacteria > Patescibacteria group bacterium. The sequence continues at coordinate 24,138 of JAQTRU010000006.1, read as the reverse complement.
GAAGTCGTCCCGATGCCGATGTTGCCAGCGGTTGATATAAAGAGCCTACTTGTCTCTTGATCCCGAAAGTCATATGCACCAAACGAACCTTGATTTGCCGCATTTGCATTAAAGCGATAACTGGCATATCCAATTTGATTACCAGTAAATTCTAAGTAGCCATTCGCATTTCTTCCAATATCAAAATTTGTTGTTGCAGACCCACTACTACCAAGTCGCATTTGGATATTTCCACTGGTCGTCATTATATCTAACTTCGCCCCTGGACTATCCGTCCCGATACCGACTTTCCCCTGCGTTGCATCCACAAAAAGTCCGTTAAAATTAGCTCCTTCTCCTACCCTAAAGTCTCCGTTAACTTCTAAAACCGCTTGAGGCGAAGAAGTGCCTATGCCAAAATTTGCCCCATTATCAATCCAACTATTTCCTGCTGCATTTAAAATGATTGTATTGCCAACGGCGTATTTTCGTAGTGATATATACCCGGAACCTACAGTATTCTCATATAAATTAACAATTCCATTGCCACTCGCATCTTCAAGGCGTATTCCTTCAGTATTTATATACCCTGCTGATTTTACAGTTAATTTAGCTATTGGTGAAGCTGTCCCAATCCCCACTCTTTCATTAGCCGTATCAACGTAAAAAGTATTAGCTTTACTCTCTACCCCCACTCTGAAATCTCCGTCAACGTCTAAGAGATAAGCGGGAGTAGTTGTGCCGATGCCGACGTTGCCTGTTTGCCAGTCATAAACCAAACCGCTGGTGTCTACCGTCAGTCCTCCGGCGAAAGTGGAAGTGGCCGAAGCGTCGGTCGCGGTAAAATACGGAGCCGAGATTGAAGACGTGGCGGTAAAAGTAGAAGCCGTAATTGTTCCGTCCACCGCGATGTTTCCGGCTACGGATAATTTAGCGTAGGGTGAGGTGGTACCGATACCTATATTACCCAAGAAATAGCCAGTGCCATTTTCAAGAAAGCTGGCTAAAGTGGTAGAAGCGGAATTGGTCAGTTCAAACAGGCGATTGGTTCCTGTCCCAAAGCCCCAGACCGAGAGTTTGGAATAAGGAGTGGAGGTGCCGATGCCGACATTGCCGGCGGTATAATAAGCGTCCGCGCCGGAAACGCTCCAAATTACAGAAGGAATATCTCCCCAGGCTCCGCCGGAATTTTTAAACTGCAGGGTTCCGGAATTGTCGCGCAGGCCATAGCCGCCAGTTCCGTCAGTTGACCCCCAATTAATATACCCTCCGGCAGACAGGCCCAAGTTGCCGTCGATATCTAATTTGTGGCTCGGGGAATTCGTGCCGATGCCGATATTGCCGCCGTCTTTAATGGTAAAGACGTCAGCCGAACCGTCAACGACATTAACAATATCGCCCGAGCTGTTTTTGCTCACAGTTAAGCCGCCGGAGCTGGACAGGCCGCCTTCGCCCGCGGAAACGCTGTTGCCAGAAAGAAAACTGCTGGCGCTTAAACTGGTAAAATGGGCATACTGGGCGGAAAAAGTGCCGCTCACATTTAAAAAATTGGCGGAAAGCATACTGCCGACGGTTAAGTTGCCGCTGATAGCGGCCGAAGAGGCCTCTAAACTGCCTGCGCTTATTGCGGAAGTTATGGATACGCTGTCGGAAAATTCGGCATCGCCCCCAACCTTTAATCCGCCGGCAATTTTTACCGGACTGCCTCCGTAGATTACGCCTTTGACCGTAAGATTATCGTCAACCGTAAGGCTCTCGTTAAAAACAGCCGCGCCCTTTACTGTTAAATCGCCTCCGACATCAGTCGTCCCGTCGGCCGAGGCCTGCAAAATCGTTATCTGGGGTTGAGTCTGGACAATTGCCGGAGCCGGCGGCTCTGAAACCGAAGCCTCTTCGGTAATATAAACGGGAGGAGCAACAACGGTTTTTGGGGCAACCGCTTTTTTTTCAATTTTTTCCGCCTGCCCCGAATCTCCCTGCGGTAAATCCGATAAGTCATCCGAAAGTTTCTCTTCTTCCGCCAACGTTCCGACCGCCTCTTCCGGCAGAAGTGGAATAATCGGCCAACCCGAAGTTTCAGCTAATTTTTTCTCTTCTTCTTGGCCGGCATACTTATTCAGAAAATCAGGAGTCATAAAATCCACAACTTTGGCGTAAAAATCAGATACTGACCGCCCCGCTTTTTTCATTGAATCTAAAAATTTTCCCATTATCAAATTAGTCCCCGCGGACTCGCTTATGCCGGCTACGCGGCCGCGCCCGGCTTCATAAGCGCCCGAAAAAGCCGGCTGGATTTTTCTTTCGTAAATCTCCTCCCGGACAACATCAATCTTATCGGCCAAGACGGCTATTTGCCGGCCCGCCATTTCCTTGACCGGCCCGGCAACTTTTTTCATTTCTTGTTTTGCCTTGTTTGAGTATTGGCTCGCCTTTTCAAAAACCGAACTCTCGGCCGCCAACCGGCTCGCTGCTTTCGCCGCTTCGCCCGCTGATTCCGCGACCGCTCGCGCCGCCTCAATCGGCGCGATCAAAGTTTTGTCTATCATGCTCGTGAAAGAAGCGGCCGCGCCCGGAACAAAATAGGAAAAAGAAAAAGCAGCCATCAGCAAAACTAAAAGCATGGCTGCCAACTTAGCCCGCGAAAAACCAAAAACCAATTTTTCTGATTTATCCGCGGAATCGGGAAAATTCCTTAAACCGAAAAGACGGTTAAAAAAATTATCGCCCGCTTTCTTTTCTATTTTTTTACCTTCTTCTTCTCCGATTTTTTCTCTCCAGCTTTTTAAAAATTCGTCTTCCTCGCCCGCCTTTTCTGAAATTTTTTCCAAAACTGAAAAGTCCAACTCCTCCCTTCTCTTTCTTACCCCCTTTCGGCAAAGGGGGTTGGGGGGATTTTTCCCCCTTTCGTTAAAGGGGGTTGGGGGGATTTCTCCCCCTTTCGTTAAAGGGGGTTGGGGGGATTTCTCTGCCTGCGCCCCTTCCGCTCTTTCCACCTTCTCGTCGCGGGCGTGCATTTCCAAATACTGTTCAAACCATTCCCGCGTCGTAAAATAATTCCGGCCGATTTTTTCCGCCTTTAATTTTCCTCTTTGTACCAAAAGAGAAAGGTAGTTAACTTTGTACGGCGCCTCTTTAGCCAAACGGCGCAGAGGAATTAATTTTTTGGATTCCTCTTTATTTTGATTAAGCATGGGGATTGCTTTTACCTGTTTAAAAAATAACGGCTATTTTCTTATCTTATCAAACTATTATCATCTAATCTTATTAACAATTATACCACAAATTATCAACATTTTAAAACATAAATCCGGTATTTCTTCCAAATATTTTTACTAAAACGGCTGCTGCCCAAGGAAATAGTAAAAATTCAAATTTTTTTTGGAAAAAATCGGCTTATTTTAGGCAAAAATAAACCTCGCGCTTTTTCTTTAATATCTTTCTCCTGACTAAAAATATTGACTCGCAATGGCCTCGCAGTAAAACATATAACATTTAAAAAGTACAAGATAAAAGTTATCCACAAGAACCTCCTTACGGTAAAGGTCCCGTCTCGCCGAAGGCTCGCCGAGGCGGAGGGTGAGGCCTGCCCGCAACGCCCTCGCTTGCGAGGCCGGCCAGGGGATTTTTGCCCCCTTTCGTCAAAGGGGGGTAGGGGGGATTTTTCCCAACAGGGGTTTCTTCTTAAGGATTGCTGTTTAAATTGTTTAAAATTTTATATTATCTTTTTATTATCTTAAAAATATCAACAACTTAAAACAAAAAACAAGGAAACATTTCCTTGCTTTTCTATATTATTTTATTTTTATATTATTTTATTATTTTAACTACCGCTTGCTCCACTTTTCGCCTAACAGCAGTCTCTTTTCAAGGACTGCTGTTTAAATTTCTATATTGTCTTTATGCCGGATACTTCCGTCCTGGCAGAATCCCCTAACGGGAGATTCTGCCAAAGCGAAAGTTTAAAACAAAAACAGTGGCCGTTTCAGACTACTGTTTTTTCTTATTTTATTATTTTATTTTTAAGTTTACCGCTTGCTCCACTGCGGCGCGCGTCTGGCTTTTTTGAGACCAGGTTTTTTTCTTTCTGTTTTGCGGGCATCTCTAGTGAGCCAGCCTTTAGCTTTAAGGCCGGGCCTTAATTCTTTGTCAAAAGCCACTAAAACTCTTGCCAAACCATGCCTTACAGCTTCGGCCTGGGAGTGCTTGCCGCCGCCTGCGGCCAAGATGGAAAAATTCAAATCTTTTAACCGGCCGGTCAATTTGAGCGGTTGAACGGCAACCGTGGCTTCTCCTTCGCTAAAATACTGATTAATCTTTAAACCATTAACAACAATAAGGCCGCGTCCATCTTTATATAATCTTACCTGCGCCCGCGAAGTTTTTCTCCGGCCGATCGCTTTTATGAATTTGCCTTTAAACTTTATTTCTTCGTTCTTTTCTTCTTTAATTGTTTTTTTCTCTGCCATATATTAAATAATATAAAAATAAAATAATAAAATAATAAAAACAGTAAGGAATGCGTGGGTTAGCTGTTCAGATAAAAGAGTTATTAAATTTTATAATTTTTATATTATTTTATTTTTATATTATTTTGTTATTTTATTATTTAACAATCAACCTCTTAAGCATCGCCTTGCGGAATCTGACCGGCGGCAGCATATCCCTCACGGCTCGCCTTAAAATTTCCGCCGCTCCGTCCGGCCGGGACCGTTTGAGCTCTCCCATCTTTTCCGTTTTTAATCCGCCGGGGTAGCCTGAATACCTGTAGTATTTTTTTTGTTCCAATTTTTTCCCCGTAAATTTTAATTTATCTATATTGGCCACCTCCACGATATCTCCGCCGTCAAGCCGCGGTTCAAACTCCGGTTTGTTTTTGCCCCGAAGCAAAACCGCAATCTGGCTGGCCAGCCGCCCGACCGCTTTTCCGCTCGCGTCAATTTTATGCAATTTCCTTTCCATATATTACAAATTACAAATTTTTATACAAATATACAAATTTATATGAATTAGTTTATTTTAGATTTAAAACTCTTTTAAATTTAAGCCCATTAGGAGAAAAAATAGCTAATATGCCTAATTTTAATCTCGAAGCTTTTAAATAACCAATAACCTGATCAAAATCTTTTTTGCAAAAGTGATTTCCTCTTTTAATTTCTAATACAATCTTGTCATCTATAATAAAATCAATGAAATATCTTCCTAAAATCTTACCTTTATAACGAATCTGGTACGGACATTGCGGTTTATATTTTATTCCTATTCTTTGAAATTCTACTTCTATAGCTTTTTGATAATACTTTTCCTGATAGCCATAGCCGAAGTTATTATAAACATTAAACAAAATCCGTATTATTTCATAGCTTAATTCTTTATAAATAACTTTATCCGGTTGTTCCCCTCCCTGCATAATTATAATTATTTGTAAAATTTGCAATGGATTTGTAATTTGTAACTATACTAAACTAACTCTATCTGCGCCATCTCCGCCCCGTCTCCCTGCCTTCTGCCTGTTTTAACAATCCGCGTGTAGCCGCCCTTTCTGTCTTTATATCTGGCGCCCAAAACCTCCATGGATTTCTTTACCGCCATTGGCTGCGGCAAGCCCTTGATCAATTTTCTTCTGGCGGCCAAATCGCCGGCTTTAGCTGCCGTGATAAGCTTTTCCACCTGGGGTTTCACGGCCTTGGCTTTGGCCAGCGTGGTTTTTACTTTTTCGTATATTAAAATACTGGAAGCCAAATTCTTTAGCATCGCTTCTCTCGGTCCCTTTTTTCTGTCTAAAATTTTTCCTTTTTTTCTATGCCGCATATTACGAATTACAAATCTTTACAAATATTACAAATCGCTAAGGGCAAATTAGTAATATAATAAAATATTATTTTCTAAAAAATCCTTGAAATTTAATAAATATAGCCAATTTATCATCACGAATTTACCCGAATTTGTAATATTTGTAATAAATTCGTAATTTGTAACTAAATCTTCTTCGGTCTTCCTCTTTTTTTTGCCTTTTCTTCCCCTCCTTCTTCCGCTTCAGCCTTAATTTCGTCTTTTTTTTCAACCTGCTTTTCTTTTTCAGCCGCGGCCTCTTCTTTGTTCAGGAGTGAATTGAATTGCTGTATCAATATGGCTACGGACTGCTCAAACGCTTCCCGCGAAGTAATTGTGCCGTCGGTGGTAATATCCAACAACAATTTATCCCAATTAGTCATCTTGCCGACACGGGTATTTTCCACTTTAATGCTTACGGACAAAACCGGAGAAAAAATTGAATCCATTTCTATGTAGCCGATTTCTTTATTTTCGCTTTCTATGTTTTCCACCGGCCGATAGCCGCGTCCCTGGCTTGCATAAATTTCCATATTAAGGCTGCCGGCCATATCGGTGATGTGGGCCAAAACTAAATCGGGATTTTTTATTTCTACCTGTGAATTCTTGGCAATATCGCCCGCTTTCACTTCTTTCTTCCCGTGGGCGCTCAATTCTAATTTGACCTCTTCCTCGGAAAATACTTTTAGCCTTAATTTTTTCAAATTCAAAACAATCTGCAAAACATCCTCCTTGATATGAGGCAGGGCCATAAACTCATGGTCCGCTCCCTTAATCTTCACTCCGATAACCGCCGCTCCCGGCAAGGAGGAAAGCAAAATCCGCCTTAGGCAGCTGCCTATGGTCATGCCATAACCGGGATAACACGGCTCTATCGCCACGGTCCCCTGATTGGGCTTTTCGCCGTCTTTGAAATCTATTTTTTTAGGCAAAGCAATATTTTGCATATTTTTTATAGTTACAAATTACAAATTTATTACAAATTTACAAATAGTAAATACGACGTATCCAACAGTATGCTTTGTGCTTTTGTGTTTTAGTGTTTTTGTGATAAGTTTACTTTGAATAATATTCAACAATTATCTGGGCATTCACATTTGCTTTTATGTCGCCGGCTTTGGGCTCGTGCAAAACCTTACCGGCCATTTCGGCGATATTCAGATTAAGCCAGCTCGGGATACTTTCTTTTTGGCGGCTTAGCTTTTCCGGCAATTCCTTGAAAAATTTATATTTTTTGCTTCTTTCCTTTATTTTTATAATATCTCCCTCTTTAACTTCATAAGAAGGTATATCCACTTTCCGGCCGTTAACCTGCAGATGGCCATGGCCAACCAATTGTCTGGCCTGAATCCTGGAACTGGCAAATCCCAACCGGTAAACCGCGTTGTCCAGCCTTAACTCTAACGATTTCAGCAAATTTTCGCCGGCATCGCCCGATTTTCTTTTAGCCTTCAAAAAAGTAAGCTTAAATTGCTTTTCCAATAGATTATACTGCTTTTTGGCTTTTTGTTTTTCCGCCAACTGCATTCCATAATCGCTCTGCCGCCTTTTCCCCTTTTGTCCGTGGAAGCCGGGCGGATAATTTCTCTTGACCATAGCGCACTTAGGCGAATTGCAACGTTCACCTTTTAAAAACAATTTCTCCCCTAATCTTCGGCACTGTTTGCATTTGGCGTCTAAATTTCTTCCCATAGTTACAAATTACAAATTTTTATATCACCGCCTTGCCACGCCCCGCCAAAGGCGAGGCTCCGCTAAAAGCGGGGCCGTGGGCAAATAATTTTATATAAGTGGCGGGACAAATATACAAATAATTATATAAGTTAGTTTATTTTAGATTTAAAGCTCTTTATAAATTTAACGCTATCTCTGCAAATTACGAAATTTTTTACAAATTTACTAATCCACATAATCTCTTCCGCCTTCTAAACAATTATTTGTAAAATTTGTAATTTGTAATTACACTCTTCTTGGCTTTTTGGGCCGGCATCCGTTATGAGGAACCGGGGTTATATCTTTAATCGCGGTAATATTTAAACCGTTGGCGTTTAGGGCTCTGACGGCCGATTCCCTGCCCGTGCCCACGCCCTTAACAAAAACATTTACTTCTTCCAAACCAAATTCTTCCCTGGCCGCCGTTACGGCAATTTTAGTTATAATTTGGGCGGCATAAGGAGTTGATTTTTTTGCCCCCTTAAAACCGGCCATGCCGGCGCTGGCCCAAGCCAAAACATTCCCCGTCAAATCCGTGAGGGTTACAATCGTATTATTGTAAGTGGCCTTAATGTAAGCCCGTCCGGATTTTACGGTTTTGGCGGTTTTTTTCTTTCTCTTGAATTTTTTCTTGGCTCTTTCCTCTTTTTTTTCCGCCAATTTTTTCTTTATATCTTCCGGCAATTCTTCTGAATCGCCTAAGGCTAAAGGATTTTTTTCTTCCTTAGGCGGTTTGGCAGTCTTCTTCTCTTCTTTTTCTTCAGCCTTAATATCAGCCGTCTTTTCAACCGCTTTTTTCTCTTCTTTTTTATCTTCTTGTTTTTTTTCTTCCGACATATTTCAGTTTATCAATTTTCTTTAAAATGCAAATAGCTTTTTATTCTAATTATTTGTAAAATTTGTAATGGATTTGTAATTTGTAATTACGTTTTTTGCGCCGCCGGCTTTCTCCCCGACCCGGCGGTTTTCTTGACATTGCCGCGCACGGTTCGGTTATTGGTTTTGGTTCTCTGTCCCCTCACCGGCAAACCCCTAACATGCCTCATTCCCCGGTAGCTGCCGATTTCTTTCAAGCGCTTGATATTGCCGGCTATTTCCCTTTTCAGATCGCCTTCTACCCGATGTTGTTTTTCTATCAAAGTTCTTAATTTATTTATTTCTTCTTCGGTTAAATCTTTCACTCTCCTGCTCGGATCTATATTGGCCGTTTTTAATATTTTTTGGGAAGCGGAAAGGCCAATGCCAAAAATATAGGTTAAAGAAATCTCCACCCTTTTTTCATTTGGAATTGTTACTCCGGCTATTCTTACGGCCATAATGTTTATATCCTAAAATTTTATAACTAATAACCTATAACTTATAACTCGTGTCTGATGCGCTTAAATTGTGTTATGAGTTATAGGTTATTAGTTATACTTCACCTTAGATTAACCTTGACGTTGTTTATGCTTGGGATTTTTGCATATCACCCGCACTCTACCCTTGCGGCGGACCACTTTGCAGTCTTTGCAGATTTTTTTTGCGCTTGCTCTGACTTTCATATTGTTCAAAACGATTAGATTGGTTACTTAGTTTAGATAAACCCCGTTAGAAAGCTCCGCTTTTTCTAAACGGAGTGAACCATTAATGCCACCGCCCGCTGGCGGGGTCCCGCTTCAATATAAATTAATAGTGGCGGTGACGAATTCTATGTTGCTTATCTTCAAGGACGTTGCCATAATGCAAATGCTACGAATTACAGATATAAATCATTGCGTAATTAACATTCGCGGCATAATTCGCATGTGCCCTATTCGTAGCGGGGCTGCCGAAGGCAGAACATACATTCGCATTATAGCAGGAAGGTAAAAGTCCGTAAGCAGGATTCGCATAAAAAGATTATCGAGGGGTTTAAGTTCGTAAAAAGTCAATTCTATTTGAATTCTTATAATCTATAGACCACCCTGCCCTTGGTTAAATCATACGGGCTGATTTGCACCCGCACTTTGTCTCCGGGAAGCAGGCGAATTTTGTGCATTCTCATTTTCCCAGACAAGTAAGCGAATATCTCATGCCCGTTCTCCAAAAGAATCTTGAAAGTCGTGTCCGGCATTAACTCAAGCACCTCGCCCTGCATTTCTATAAAATCCTTGGCATTTAGCGTTTTCCCCCCTTTAGCCTCGCCTTGATTTTGAAAATTATTTTCAGCCATTAACACAAAAAAATTTTGGCAAAGGATTAAAAAACTTTACCAAAATTCTTGGTAAATATTTTAGCTTATTTGCTTATATTTTTCATTATTAATATCGTAAACTAATTATATAGGCAAACTTATTTGTTGTCAAGAGGTATTTATGATAACTGGGCACAATTAACTTTCCTCCCCTTTTGCCTAAATTCTTCCTTTTAAAATTTTCAATTTTACAATTTCCAATTTTCAATCAATGATCAATTTTCAATTTCTAAATTAAACCTCTGCTTGAAAATTAAATCATTGAAAATTTATTGAAAATTGATAATTGATAATTGGAAATTATTCCAGTACCGCTTTTATCCTTCTTACCCCCGCGCTTGAACTTTCTTCTTTCATTATTCTAAACCGCCCCAACTCTCCCGTGCGGTTAACATGCGGTCCGCCGCAAATTTCATAAGAAAATTGCTCGTCATCACTGCCTACTTTATAAACTTTCACTTTCTCCCCATACTTGGATTCAAAAACTCCCATAGCGCCCCTCTTCTTTGCTTCGGGCAAAGGCATCTCCTCGCAACAAACCGGCAAATCCGCCTCTATGGCTTCATTAACTAATTTTTCCGTTTCTTTAATCTGCTCCGGCGTCATTTTTTCTTTGTGGGAAAAATCAAAACGCAGACGCTCGGCCGTTATATTGCTTCCTTTCTGAATAACATGCTCGCCCAGAACTTTTCGCAAAGCCGCCAAAAGAAGATGGGCCGCCGTATGTAATTTTTTGGTTTTTTCCGAAGCGTCAGCCAGTCCGCCCTTAAATTTCCCGGCGCTAGCGGTGCGGGAAAGTTCCTGATGCTTTTCTAATTCTTTCTTAAATTCATTTATTATTTTATCTTTATTAAATTTATATTCACCAGTCGGATGCATTTTTGATCTCCTTTCAATTTCTTCTAAACTCATCTCAAGGGGAAAACCATACGTTTGAAATAAATCAAATATTTTTTTACCTGAATCTTTCTCTGCTATTTTAAAATTTTCACCAGGATCAGTCTTTTGCATCCCAAACCAATTATTTAAAATCCTTAATCCCCTTTCCAGCGTCTTCCCAAACTTCTCTTCTTCAATTTTGAATTGTTCAGTAATGAAATCAACGTTCCGGCGCAATTCCGGATAGGCTCCCGCGTAATCATGAATAACGATTCTGGCAATTTCGGCTGTCCAGGATTTTTCCTTTATGCCCAGTTGCTTGCCGTATCTGATGGCCCTCCTAAGCAAACGCCGAACAATATAGCCCTGGTCGGTATTGGAAGGACAAACCCCTTTATCATCACCGATTATAAAAGTCGCGGCCCGCAAATGGTCGGCAATTATCCGGATTGCTCTGACAGCCTCTTCTTCTTTATATTCTTTGCCCGACAATCTTTTTATTTTATTAATAGAGTTAAAAAATAACTCCGTCTTATAATTATCGTCTAAATTATTAATTACAGCCAAGGTTCGCTCCAAACCCATGCCGGTATCCACATTTTTCTGCTTTAATGGCTCAAACGAACCGTCCGCTTTCTTGTTAAATTCCATAAATACGTCATTCCAGATTTCCACCCACAAAACATTATCATCGTTAAAGCCGTCCGGAACCTTAGCCGGATCACCGGTCCAATAAAACATTTCCGTGCAGGGTCCGCAAGGCCCGGTCTGGCCGGCCGGCCCCCACCAATTGTTTTTTTTCGGCAATCTGGCAATCCTTGCTTCCGGAATCCCCAGACTTTTCCAAATGGAAAATGATTCTTCGTCAAAGTCCGCGTCTTCATCTCCGGCAAAAACCGAAACGGCTATTTTATTTTTGTCCAGCCCCAACCATTTTGGCGAAGTCAAAAATTCCCAGCTTAAATTTATAGCTTCTTTTTTAAAATAATCGCCCAAAGACCAATTGCCAAGCATTTCAAAAAAAGTATGGTGAGTGGCGTCGCCCACATCCTCAATGTCATCCGTGCGCACGCATTTCTGGACATCCGCCAAACGCCGGCCTTCCGGATGCTTTTCTCCCATTAAATAAGGCACGAGCGGATGCATGCCGGCCGTTGTAAATAAAGCCGTCGGGTCATTTTCCGGAATTAAAGAAGCGCTCGGGATAATGGCGTGTCCCCGGGCCTTAAAAAACTCCAAATATTTGTCGCGAAGCTCCTTGGAAGTCATGATTTTAGTTTAAAATAAAATAAAACTTTAATCAACTGATTTTACACGTTACACGTTATGCGTTATGCGTTATGCGTTGCGCGAAATTACTTAAATTCGTCCAAAACCACAATCTTTACAAAAATATCATCGCCTCTCTGGACTTTCAGGCCGATTCTGTCTCCGGGCTTATATTTTTGCAGGATTGAGAGCAAAGTATTGTTTCCCTCAACCTTTATGGCATTCACTTCAAAAATGATATCCCCGGCCGCCAATCCAGCTTTGGCTGCCGGCGAATCCGGCAAAATCGCCGATTCGCCCTTTTCTCCCCTAACCAACAGAGCGCCGGCGTCTCTTGCCAATTTCATCTCTTCTTTCAATTCCGGAGTTATCATTGTATAAAGCACGCCCAGCCGGGGCCGGACAATCCGGCCGATTTCCCGGACGCTCTTTATTACCGGCCTGGCGTCATTTACCGGAATGGCAAAGCCGATTGAGGAGCCGCTTTGGTCAATCGCCACATTAATGCCGATGACTTTCCCGGCCAGGTCAACTAGGGGGCCGCCGGAATTGCCGACGTTAATTTCGGCGTCGGTCTGGATGACATTATCCAAAGCTTCGGCATGGCCGGTCTGGTCGCTGGCCACGATGCTTCTGCCCAATCCGCTTACAATCCCCTTGGTAACGCTGTTTTGATAGAGACCCAGGGCATTGCCAATGGCGATAACCGTGCTCCCGACTTGCAGGCCGTCGCTGTCGCCCAATTCAACATAGGGCAAATCTTTATCAAAAATTTTTAAAACCGCCAAATCTTTTAACGGATCCTTGCCGATCAACTGGGCGTAATATTTTTTGCCGTCCGACAAAATTATTCTGTATTCGCCCTCGTCTCCGCCGACATTAACCACATGCTTGTTGGTTAAAATCAAACCGTCGGCGGAAATTAAAAAGCCGGTTCCCGAGCCTACTTCCGCCCTTTCCTTTTTTATTTTTGACGTTTTGGTCGGAATATCATAATCAATATATTCTTCTTGGGCGTAAATAATAATGCTCACCACGGCCGGCATAACTTTTTTTATGGCCAAAATCGTCGCTTCCTGATCGTCCAGGCGCAAATTGTCCGCTCCAGCCAGATTAAAACTGGGCAGGCTAAAATTAAGGTTTACCCCGATGCCTAAGACTAAAAGCAAAAGAAGGCTTATTAATAGCTTTTTTGTGGTTGATGTTTTCATATTTTTTCTAACTAAATAATAAAATAATATAACAAACTAGCTATACCGCCTTTAATTAGTTCCCTCTCCTCTTTATTTTATTATTTTGTTATTTTTTTATTTTGGTTTTATATTTATATTATAGCATTATAAGAAAAAAATCAAAAAAAATCCGCCCTTTCGATTTCTCGATTAAGGCGGATTGAAAGCGGTAAGGTCACGAGAACAAACTGAGTTGCGTAACCTTTTTTGGGCTTACAGGAGATGATTTCGGAGGCCATCTCTTTTTAACGATGGCAGCCGCTCTTCTGGTCAAAATACCTGCCATAAAATCTTCTTTGGCGCCCTTCTTCGGCCTTCCCTTTTTGCCATTCATACGGCAACCGAAATGGCCAATAATCTTCCAGTAGCCGTCTTTGTCTGGGTCTTTCAAAGATTCATCATTGGTTAATGTCCAGAGCAATTTCACCGGTTGAATGCAAAGAGGACAATGTCCGTAGTGAATACGTATGGTCGCAGCCTCTGCCATGGCGCACCCCCATGCGGCAAAAGATTAATTTAAAAGACCATTATTATCTAAAAATACTATATAATTATATTATATCATATCTAAAAAATCTTGTCAACCCGATTTAGAAATAAAATTTCTAACGGGGTCAACTAAAAAATACAAAAAATACCTAATATTAAACAAAATAGGCAAAGACACAAGGGGACTTAGTCGCCATAATGGCGACTAAGTCCCTAAATCGTATTATCTTAATAATCTCAAGAGTCTTAAAAATCCTAAGAATCCCATTTTTAAACCCCCAACTCCTCCAGCGCTTTTTTCTGCTTCCGCGAAAGATTAGTCGGAGTTTTAATAATAACCTTAACCAAGTGATCTCCCCTGCCGCGCCCATTAAGCTTAGTTACGCCCCGATCGCGCAGCCTGAAAACCGTGCCGGATTGCGTGCCTTCGGAAATTTTTAATTTTACCGGACCGTCAACCGTTTCCACTTCAATTTTATCTCCGGCTACGGCTTGAGAAAATTTTATTTCCGCCGTTGCTTTAATATCATAGCCGTCGCGCTCAAAGCGCTCATCCGGTTTAATCCTAATTTTTAAATATAGATCTCCGGCCGAAGCGCCTTTGCCTCCGGCTTCACCCTGGCCAGTTAAACGGATTGATTCGCCTTCGTCAATCCCGGCCGGAATTTTTATTTTTAAATTCGTTAATTCGCGGGTTATCCCGTTGCCTGCGCACTTTTTACATTTCTCACTAAAAGTTTTGCCTTCGCCATTGCAGTCGGAACAAGCGGTCTCTACCTGCATTTGGCCGAAAATCGTTCTCTGGACCCCGCTCACCCGCCCGGAACCTCGGCAGGTTTTGCAGGTTTCAATTTTTGCGCCCGGCTCGGCCCCGCTGCCTTGACATCGATCGCATTTAACGGTTTTTTGCAGACTGATTTCTTTTTCTGCGCCAAAAACCGCTTCAAAAAAATCAATAGTTAAAACCACTCCGATATCATTGCCTCTTCTGGCTCTTGTTCCTCCCCGCCGCCCTTGTCCGCCTCTGGCGGAAAAGCCGAAAATATCTCCGAGTCCGCCGAAAACATCGCCCAAGTCTTCAAAATTAACATTAAAGCCATTAGTAAAACCGGAAAAATCTCGAAAGCCTTCAAATCCGGAAAAACCGCCCTGGCCCCGGGCCTGCTCAAAAGCCGACCCAAACTGATCGTATTGCGACCGCTTTTGCGAATTTCCCAGAACCTGGTAAGCTTCGTTTATTTCCTTAAACTTAGCTTCATCTCCGCCCGCCTTGTCCGGATGATGCTGATGCGCTTTTTGCCGGAAAGCTTTTTTTATTTCTTCCTGGCTGGCGGTTCTAGAAACGCCTAATATGTTATAATAATCTTTACTCATATATTTTTACCCTCCTCCTCCTTACTAAGGAGAGGGTTGGGGTGAGGTGAGGTTATCCTTAATTTTCTTTCTCTCTCCGAACAAAATTCGTAAATATCAGCCAAAACACTTTCTAAACTCTTATACACATCATTGTTTGTATATCTCCTAATTTTTACCCCAAACCTATTTAAAAATTTCTCTCTTGTTAAATCATTTTTAATTTCTTCATCCTCGGAGTGGGTAGCTCCATCTATTTCTAGAGCGAGTTTTAATTTTGGGCAATAAAAATCAACTATATATTTGCCTATGCCATACTGCCGCCTAAACCTGAATTTTTGCTGTCTATTCCTTAATCTTGACCATAAAATTTTTTCCGCACCGACTTCTTGTTTTCTTAAATTCCTTCTTAATGTTTTATACTCTTTGTGATTATAAACGATATTTTTCATATTGCTCGCCAATCCCCTCTCCTTGTTAAGGAGAGGGTTAGGGTGAGGTGGGGTTGTTATCAAAAATAACTCTTTTATATCGCTCACCTCGCCACCCCCTCCTACCTCCCCCTTAGCAAGGGGGAGATTTTATATATAAACTTACAATTTGTAGAAAGGGAGCCTTAACCGAAGTTAAGGCCCCGAATATTTTTATCTCCTTTTAGGAACAGCAATGGAAACAAAGTTCCTCTGCCGGCCTGCCGATTGCCTCGGCTACCATTTCCCGAGTGGCAAAACGCAGGGAATCAACCCCTAGAAAATCCCTGATTCCATCTTCCGAGCCATACTTATGCATCGCCAACTCTTCTGGCTGGCGGGTGGAATAATCAAAGGGGCAAATCTTCGTAATCGGCGGAAAGGCTATCGCCAGATGAATCTTTTTTGCTCCGGCTTTTTTCAGCTTGGCGACGAGATTCATTTTCATTTGCGTAGCCCTAACGATGGAATCGTCAACCACGATTATTGTTTTTCCCCTTACTAACTCAGGAATAACAATAATTTTTATGCTGGCTTCAACGTCCCTCTCTTTCGTCGTTGGCTGGGTATAACTTCTGTCGGCATATTCATACTTCACCAGCCCCTCGTTGTAGGGCAGGCCGGATTCATTGGCATAGCCAATAGCGTGGAAAATTCCCGATTTCGGGACTCCCATCACAAAATCAGCTTTGGTTTTGGATTCTTTGGCTAATAAAGCTCCAATTTTTTCCCGGGTTACTGCCGTATTAATCCCCTCTATGGAGGAAACCGGATTATCGCCATAAATCCAGCGGAAAGTGGGCAGTTGAATTCTTCCTGTTTCATGCTGAAACAGAGTCTTTATTTCTCCTTTCTCCGCCAAAACTATTTCTCCCGGCTTCAAATTCCGTAAAATGGAATATCCCAGATTGCCGAAACCGGTGGAAGTGGAAGACAGGGCGAAACCGTTTTCTTTTTCCCCCAAGATCAAAGGTATTTGCCCCTCTTTGGATCGGGCGGCGTAAATTCCGTTTTCCGCCAACATCAACAAGGCAAAAGCGCCTTCCACCTTTTCAAAAACTCTCCGAATGCCGTCTAACGGGTTATTCCCCTGGGCAAGGAGTTTGGTCAGAATTTCAACGCTGCGGTTGGTAATGAAGCTATGGCCGAAACTCAAAAATTCATGCCTTAATTCTTCTTCGTTAGCTATGTTGCCGGAAAAGGTTAGGGAAAATCTTCCCCAGGAGCAATTGGCTTCCAGGGGCTGGCGTTCTTTCAGGGCTGTGTGGCCAATGGCAAAACTTGCGGACAAAACGGAAATTTCGTCTCCGAATCTCGGCCGGACAAGGCCCTTGTGCGTCGTAGTGGAAAAATCCCTATCCCTCTTGGGATAACTGATGCCGCAATACCGCTGACCAAGATGCTGGCCGTAAAACATCAGCCAAAATAAATCATTAATCACATTTTCTTCCTTTTTGGAAGAAACTCCGAAAATTCCTCCGGCCATACTTCCCTCCTCTCGCTTGGAAATGAACGTTATATCAATTGTCAATTACAAATTATCAATTTTATCTCTTCATGCCCCCTTGCCTGTCCCGCCTGTCCCGCTATTACGGTGGCTCCTGCGGCGGATAAAGGGGGCTGGGGGGATTATTTATCCTTTAAACCCAATTTCTTTTTCCGGTCCGGCGGCTTTTTCCACTTCTCCGAATTTTTCCTCATATTTCTTCAAGTTATCCGCCATAGCCGCAATCATTCTTTTGAAATGGCCCGGGCTGGTTATAATTTTTCCCGTTACCCGTCCGGAAGCGCCCATAATATTAAAAAACACCAGCTGAAATTCGTCTTTATTGTGGATAATCTGCATGGCGTTGGCGTATTCGGCGCCGGGGATATTGTCCGCCACTTTTATTTCCTGCGTCCCGGCCGGCGGATTATTCGGTCTCTGGTTTTCCATATTATTTTTAAATTATAAATAAATTATATAAAATACTAAATTGTTTAAAGAGGGAGATTTTTATCTCCCCCGGTTTCTTAATTTTGGCTTCCGTTATCCTCCGTATTCTCTGGCGTCTTTTTCTCTCATTGGACATAAAACAAAAAGGTCAAAAAGAACAAGGGCAACAACAATGCCGCCAAGAATCTCATAAAACAGTATTACCGGCCCTGATCCAAAAAACTTAACCGGCAATAACCAAAAAAGAGAAGCGAGCAGATAAAAATACCCTATAATTGCGACGAGTAAAAGAAACGCAAAACAACTTCGGCCAATAGAGTTATCAGAAAACATCTTTATCCTCCTCTTTTATTAAAAGTGCGCTTAACAAGTTGCCCCTTTTTAAATTTCAAGAGGCAACCAGTAAATACACTTCCTAATTATCCTAAGAATCTTAAGAATCCCAAGAATCCTAATTTTTATTTATCCACTACCTCTCCTTCCACCGGTTCATCACCCTTCTTTTCTTCTTTACTTTCTCCAGCCTTCTCGCCTTTTTGCTCGCCTTGTCCGGCTTGCGCTTGCTGTTGATACATGGCCGCGCCGATTTTTTGCGCCACCTGATTCATTTCTTCCATCTTTTTCTTCATCTCTTCATAATTATCAGAATCTTTAACTTTTTTCAAAGCTTCTAATTTTTCTTCCAGCTCTTTTTTATCTTCCGGTTTTATTTTACCTGCCCCGCCTTCATGGCTGGGGTCGCCGGATTCTTTAAGCATTTTTTCCGTAGAAAATACAACCGCGTCCGCCTGATTTTTTATGTCAATCTGCTCTTTTTTCTTTTTATCTTCTTCGGCATGGAGTTCCGCTTCTTTTTTCATTTTCTCCACTTCTTCCTTGGAAAGCCCTGACGAAGCGGTAATGGTGATGTGTTGGTTTTTGCCCGTGGCCTTGTCCGTGGCTTTAACGTTCAAAATTCCATTGGCGTCAATATCAAAGGAAACTTCAACCTGCGGCACGCCCCGGGGCGCGGACGGAAGGCCATCTAAAATAAACCGGCCCAAAGTTTTATTGTCCTGCGCCATCGGCCGTTCGCCTTGCAGGACATGGATTTCCACGCTGGTCTGTCCGTCAGCCGCCGTGGAAAAAATCTGGGACTTTGAAGTCGGAATCGTGGTGTTTTTTTCAATCAAAGGCGTGGCCACTCCGCCCAAAGTCTCAATGCCTAAAGTAAGGGGGGTTACATCCAAAAGTAAAACATCTTTAACGTCGCCCTGCAAGACTCCGGCCTGAACCGCAGCCCCTGCCGCCACCACTTCATCAGGATTAACGCCCAAATGCGGCTCTTTGTTGAAAAACTCCTTAACTTTTTTCTGAACCATGGGCATGCGGGTCATGCCGCCGACTAAAATTACTTCTTCTAAATCCTTTACTTCTAATTTAGCATCTGCCAAAGCCGCTTTACAGGGCTCTAAAGTTTTTTCCACTAAATCTCCAACCAAGTCTTCCAGCTTTGCCCGACTCATTTTCATGACCAAATGTTTCGGTCCGTCCGAACCGGTCGTTATAAATGGCTGGTTGATTTCGGTTTCATTTGTCGTGGACAATTCAATCTTGGCTTTTTCCGCCGCCTCCTTGATTCTCTGCAAAGCCAGGGGGTCTTTGCCCAAGTCAATTCCCTGATCTTTTTTAAATTCGCTGATTATCCATTCAATAATCCTTTGGTCAAAATCTTCTCCGCCCAAGTGCGTATCGCCGTTGGTGGATTTTACTTCCACCGTATCTTCGGAAACGTCTAAAATGGAAATATCAAAAGTGCCCCCGCCCAAATCGTAAACCGCGATTTGCTCACCCTTTTTTTTCTCAAAGCCATAAGCCAGAGCGGCCGCGGTCGGTTCGTTAATAATGCGTTTTACGTCAAAGCCTGCGATTTTCCCGGCATCTTTGGTGGCCTGCCTTTGCGAGTCGTTAAAATAAGCCGGCACGGTAATAATCGCCTCGGTAATTTTTTCTCCCAATTTCGCTTCGGCATCGGCTTTTAATTTAGATAAAATCATGGCTGAAACTTCCTGCGGCGTATATTCTTTATCCGCCATTTTCACCTTTACGCCTTCCCCGGCCTGAACGATTTTGTAAGAAGCATTTTTCACATCCCTTTGCACTTCTTCATCGTTAAAATGCCGGCCGATTAAGCGCTTCACCGCATAAACCGTGTTTTCCGGATTGGTAACGGCCTGTCGTTTGGCGGTTTGCCCGACTAGGCGTTCGCCGTTTTTGGAAATCGCCACAGTAGACGGCGTGGTTCTGGCCCCTTCCGCATTTTCTAAAATTTTCGGCTTTCCGCCTTCAATAATCGCCATGGCACTGTTGGTCGTGCCTAAATCAATACCTAATATTTTTCCCATAAATTTTATTCTTATTGCCATCTCTCCGTCATTCCCGCGAAAGCGGGAATCCAGAAATGGTTTCGCTGAACCCTAGATTCCGGCTCGGAGGCCGGAATGACAAAAAAAAGAAATGACGAATTAATTATTTTAATTTGTCTCCTCTGTCATTCCCGCGAAAGCGGGAATCCAGGGGTCATTTGTTAATTGTCGAATTATCAATAATATTTAATAAAATATCAATAAAACCACAAAATTTAAGTGCATCTTCTCTAGAAAATTTATCAGATAAATGGTGGTGTGTGGAATTTCTGAATGACGACATTACCCCCCTACAAATATCACAAATGCCTCTATGTCCATCCTCATCGCTACTAACTTTTAGTATTGTTTTTGATAAATTAGGGTTCAAAACTGTATTTACTAGCTTCACGCCTTCTAATTTATCTTTTACCTGGGATTTTACTCTGATTCTATCTTCCAGAATTAAGGTGGCTTGATTAATAACTCTATCAAAATTTGATGATGCACTTAACAAATCAAAACACCTATCCCTTAAATCTTGATCTTTAATTGCATTAATTAAACTTCCTATTTCCTGAACTTTTTCGCCTAATCCAAAACTTATTTCCAAATATGAAAGCAGCTGTTCTATTTTAAATTTACTTACACCTCTATCGTATGAACCAAAATTTTGATAACTCTGCGGAGGATAAAATGAGGATCCAGGTATTTTAAAATCATTCATTTCAATCTCCAGAGTTTTTGAAATATTATCTACTAAATTGTTATAATCCGTTACTATTTCTTGTCTTATTGAACTATTAGGAAAACCAGCTCTAATTCCTACTAATCTAGCATAATAAGAATTCAAAATTTTATATTTTTCTTCTTCCATATTATTTATGGTGGAGCTTCGCCTAATTGCAAGCACTCCGCCTGTTAAGATTTCTCTATATCCATATTTCTATCACTTAACCCTGGATTCCCGCTTTCGCGGGAATGACAGAAAAGAGTATGTTGCGCGTTTCAAGTTACGTGTTGTGCGTTACACGTTATGCGTTATGTGTTCCACGTTATGCGTTACGCGTTTTAATCTTAATCGTCTTCGGCTTACCGCCAACCGCTTTCGGAATAGAAATCTTTAAAACGCCGTCAATCGCTTCGGCGCTCGCCTTTTCGCCCGCCACATGAGCCGGCAAAGCCACGCTTCGGTAGAAACTGCCGCGCCTGATTTCTTTGCGGTAATAATTCTTGTCTTCCACCTCGGACTTTTTCTCGCCTTCGCCTTTGATGCAAAGCACATCGTTTTCAATAGAAATCTTAACGTTTTCCAAATCTACGCCCGCCAGCTGGGTTTCCACGATAACATTATTTTTATCCTCATAAATATCAACCGCCGGGGTAAAGCCGTTCCGCCCGCCCCAAAGAGCCGGGGTAAGTTCCGAGAACATCTTGTCCATGTCCTCAAATCCCGAAGCTTCGGGAAAGAATGGGGTCCATTTGATTAAAGCCATATTTTTTGCTGTCATCCTAATGACAAATTAAATTATTAATTAAATCTTAAACCCTAAATCTTAGGCGTTAAATCCTAAGCTCTAAATTCTAAATCCTAAACAAATTACAATTACCAAAATCCAAAACTCAAAACAATGGTTTAAAAAATTTGGTAATTTGAATTTAGGATTTGTTTAGAGTTTAGGATTTAGTGTTTAGAATTTCATCCAACTATCACCTTCGCCGCCACTATCACCTTTCCACTCAACTTATATCCCGGCCTTACTTCTTTTATAACTTTCTCGCCCTTGCCCTCAATCGCTTCCATCGTATTATGGTCAAATTTTTCTCCCACGGTTTTTATTTCTTCCACGCCCATACTTTCTAAAACATCTTTAAACTGCCGTATGACATGCTTTATACCTTCCAGCCAGCCGTTTTTTTTCACAGTTTCGTCAACGTGCGCCAAAGAAATTTTTAAATTATCGTAGACGGGAATTATGGATTGAATTAAATCCTCATTGGCGTATTTTACGAATTCCAACTTTTCCTGCGCCGTCCGCTTTAATAAATTCTGGTAATCAGCCAAGGCCAACAAATATTTATGCTCAAAATTTTCGTCCTTTTTTTCTAATTTTTCCAAAACTTCATAAACATAAGGGGCAAATCTTTTCTTATCCATCTTCAGCCATTCTTTAACCGGCGACCATTTGAAACCGGATGATTCCCCGTTTAATTTAATCTCATCTGAATTTTTTGCTTTGGCTTTATAATCAAGGAAAAAAAGGTGATTATCTTGACTGGCATAACTGTCGTTTACGTCATAACCATTTAAAAAATTTATAAATTCAATATTTTCTATCTCTAAGTTTGCTTCTTCTTTGGCTTCTCTCCTCAAAGTTTCTTCAATTTTTTCGCCAACTTCTATTTTTCCGCCAAGACATACGTATTTATCATGCCATTTGGTCCCTTTGGTTAAGAGCAGTTCGTCCTTATCATTGAAAATAAAAGCGCCAGCTATAATTTTTGGATATTTTTTTTCTTCACTCATACAAAGTTTGCGATATGTGATACGCGATATGCGACTGGCGATACGCGTTTCACGTTATGCGTTATGCGTTATGCGTTATGCGTTGCGCGACATACTTAACCACGGCCAGATTCTTTTCATAATCCATCCGCATCGGGCCTAAAATTCCGAACAGGCCGATTTTGCCGCTCCGCCTGTATTTAGAAAAAATCGTGGAGCAGGAATCGCCAAAAGGGTTGGCCGAACCGAGTAAAATTTCCGTCTCTTTCACTTCGTTAAAAATATCGTCAATAATTTCGTCCATCCGGTCAATAATAGCGGAGATGTCATAAATCAAATTCGGGTTGGAAAATTCCGGCTGGGAAAATAAATTGGAAATGCCGGTATAATAAAGATTGTTTTTATGGAAAGCCCAAAAAATCGCATTGCCCGAAATTTTGGCCATCTCTTTAGCCGCCTGCTTAAAACTGGCTTCGTCATTTCCTTTTAAGACCTTCCTTAAAACTTCCGCTTCTTTTTCCGCCAATTGCTTTTCTTTTAAACTGCTCAAATATAAATTATAAGCTTTTTCCGTGGGGACGCGGCCGGCCGAAGTATGGGGCTGGATTATAAAATCGTCTTCTTCCAGCTCTGCCATTTCATTTCGGACCGTGGCCGGAGAAATATCCAGGCGGTATTTATCAACCAAAACGCCTGACCCCACCGGAGCGCCAGTTTTAATATGTTCTTTTATAATTGTATTTAAGATTATTAATTTTCTCTCATCCATATTTTCATTATAACACTATTAGCACTCGTGTCAAGGGAGTGCTAATTATATAACAAAAGCGCTCGTGCCTGCCTCGCCGTAGTCCCGAAGCCTCGGGACGAAGGCGGGTCAAGGGAGTGCTAAGAGCGGGGCTTGCCTCGCAAGTCCGTAAAGGGGTTCGAGCCCTTTAGCGCGGGGTCGAAGCCCCCACAAACCGAGGTACTAATTTAACAAGAAAAAAAGGGACTACACCTTAGCGCAATCCCTTGTTTAATTATTTACCTCTTCAATCAAGCCGAGTCCGAATTTGTTCCTGCCCGGCTGAAGAAAACCTGACAAAAGCTATCGGCCGATTGCCGAATTCGTGCAGGGAGGCCAAATCAGCCGCGCCAGCATGAGCAAACCCTCCCTGGATCAATTCTATATCTCCTCCTATCCAGGTTTTTAAGGGTCCGCGGTGTTTAACTCTGCCCTCCACTCCTTCCGGCGCGGTTTTGCCTTGATACCGACTTCTGGCCATTCGGGCTTTTATCGCCCTGGCTGAAGCCATGCCCCAATATTTCACGAAGCCTTCGTTGTCTACGCCGTTTTCCCGGCAAGACAATGACTCGCCGGCTGCCACCAGCCACTTGCCGGACATGCAAGCGTCGCCGCCAGCAGCCAAAGCAATCACCATGTCTCCCGGACCCTCAACGCTGCCGTCGGGAATTATGACCGGAGCATGTTCTCCTTTGCTCTTCAGCTTCCGGCGGATAAAATCAAGTTCCCGGATTAAAGTAAACATAGGCATACCGGCGCCGGTTACCTGCGAGGTGGTGCAGATTGAACCGGGACCGATGCCGCATTTCACTCCGTGAACTCCGACTTGAGCCAAACGATAATAACCGTCAATATCAGCCACATTGCCGGCAATCACAGCGGCTAGGTCTCCGGACATCTCTACCACCGCCTTGGCTTGGTTAATCACCGGGGGACAATTGCCATGGCTGCTGTCAATAACAATTATTCCCACCCCCATTTCCAAGGCTTGCTTTGCCCGTTCCAAGTCGGACTTTTCAGTCCCGATGGCTATACCCACTAATGGCTTGCCCTTATGGACAGCCGGATCAGCGACGAAGAAGTCCTTCATAAAGTAAATG
>JAQTRU010000005.1 GCA_028711655.1 Patescibacteria group bacterium | reverse complement strand
TGAACCGATAGTCCAGGTTAACAAAACGACCATGGGCGATTATCGGATCATTGTGGAGCTGGCCGGCATTAAGGATGTGGATGAGGCTATAAAAATGATCGGCGAAACCCCGCTTTTGGAATTTAAAGAAGAGGGCGCGAGCCGAGAGTTAACGGATGAGGAGCGGAAAAAAATTGATGATTTTAACAAGGCCGCCGAAGCTAAGGCTGAAGAAGTTTTGGGCAAGATAATATCGGGCGGCGACTTTGCCGCTCTGGCCGGGCAGTACAGCGAAGACGAAGAGACCAAAGACAGGGGCGGCGATTTGGGTTGGATTATGGAAAGGGACAATCCGGACATCATTTCTTTGGTTAAATCTTTAAAGCCGGGCCAGACTACGCGGGATTTGGTCGCGGGCAATAACGGTTACGAGATTGCCAAGCTTGAGAACAAGAGGATAAAAAAAGACCCTTTTAACAATCAGGAAGAAATAGAGGTGAAAGCTTCCCATCTTTTGGTTTGCTACGAGGGCAGCCAGAGATGCGAAAGCGGCCTGCCCAAGGAAGAGGCTTATGAGAAAATTAAAAAATTAAAAGACGAGGCCACGCCCGGTAATTTCGTTGATTTGGTGAAAAACAATTCCACCGAACCGGGCGCCGAAACCAGCGCCGGCGATTTGGGCTGGTTCGGTTCGGGAATGATGGTCAAACCTTTTGAGGACGCGGTTTTTTCCCAAAAAGCCGGAACGATTTCCGAGATCGTGGAAACCGAATTCGGCTACCATTTAATTTATAAACAGGAAGAAAGAAAAATAGAAGAATATCAAGTTAGCCTTATTTTGATAAAAACAATGAGCAGGGAGGACATTGTGGGAAAGGAAGGCGAATGGAAGAATACTGAATTGACCGGCAAGTATTTAAAGCGGGCTTCAGTTGAATTCAACCCCAATGACAATTCCCCGGAAGTGGCCCTAGAATTTGACGGCGAGGGAGCGAATTTATTTGAAGAAATAACCGCTCGCAATGTCGGGAAGCCGGTGGCTATATTTTTGGACGGTTATCCTATCAGCGTCCCGACGGTGAATGAAAAAATTACCGGCGGCCGGGCGGTTATTACCGGCAATTTTAACATTAAAGAAGCTAAATTATTGTCCCAGCGCCTAAACGCCGGCGCTTTGCCCGTTCCTATCGTTTTGGTTAGCCAGAGCACAATCGGCGCCAGCTTGGGCCAGCAATCAATTTTTAACAGCTTAAAGGCGGGTATTATCGGCTTGATTTTGGTGGCGCTTTTTATGGTTGTTTATTATCGCCTTCCCGGCCTGTTGGCCGTTCTGTCTTTGGCGGTTTACGGCATATCGGTTTTGGCTTTCTTCAAAGCTATGCCGGTTTGGCTCTCTTTGATTTTAATAATTTTAATAAGCGGATTGCTGATTTCCACTTTCAGCGAGTTGAAATTTTTAAACGCCGGCTTGGCGGCCCTGATCATATTGGCGGGGATATTATTATTCTCTTTTGCTTATAGTTCCGTTACTTTGACTTTGGCCGGTTTTGCCGGATTTATTCTGTCTATCGGCATGGCCGTTGACGCCAACGTTTTGGTTTTTGAGAGGATGAAAGAAGAGCTTATGGCCGGCCAGCTCCTGCCCGCGGCGATTGATGAAGGATTTAAGCGGGCCTGGCCGTCAATCAGAGACGGGAATATCACGACAATTTTCATTTGTTTGGTTTTGATGACTTTCGGGACCGGTTCGGTCCAGGGGTTTGGCACAACCTTGTTTATCGGCGTGACCATTTCCATGTTTTCCGCAATTGTGGTAACAAGAAATTTTCTCCTTTTGGTCGGCCGGGAGTGGTTGGAAAAAAGAAACTGGCTGATTGGAGTTAAAATTAAAAATGAATAATTAAAAATGAATAATTAAGATGTCGCCCGTCTGCGCAGGCAGGCTATTGCGACAGAATTACTAAATAAATTAATAAGCAAATACAATAATTATTCATTATTCATTTTTCATTTTTAATTATTATTATGTATAAAATAATTCAAAAAAGAAAAATCTGGCTGTCCTTTTCCGGAATTCTGGTCGCCTTGTCGATTATCGCTTTATTTATGTGGGGACTGAACTTTGGCATAGATTTTACCGGCGGCAGCTTGTTGGAAGTAAAATTTTTGGAAAGCCAACCGTCCGTGGCTGATCTTAGGGAAAGTTTTAAAGACGCGGGTTTAAGCAGCTTAATAATTCAGCCGACAGAAAGCGACTCGGTTATTTTGCGGTTTCGGGAAAATTCCGAAGAAAAACATCAGGCCATAATGTCTAAATTAAGCGGTTATGATGCTGAAGGCGGCAGCGCTGTGGAAGAATTGCGTTTTGATTCAATCGGACCCTCAATTGGCAAAGAACTCAAAAGCAAATCTTTTAACGCCATAATTATTGTCTTGGTTATAATTATCGCTTATATCGCTTTTGCTTTTCGGAAAGTTTCCAAACCGGTTGCTTCCTGGAAGTATGGCTTATCGGCTATTATCGCGCTTTTTCATGATGTTTTAATCACCTTGGGAATTTTTGCGATTCTTGGCAAATTTTGGGGAGTGGAAATAAACACGCCTTTCGTAGCGGCGATTCTAACGGTTTTGGGCTATAGCGTCAATGATACGATTGTGGTTTTTGACCGCATCAGGGAAAACCTTCCCAGAAGCGAAGAAGATTTTGAAGGCACGGTTAACACCAGCGTCAATCAAACTTTAACCCGCTCCTTGAATACTTCTTTGACGACTTTGCTGGTTTTGCTTTCTATTCTTTTTTGGGGCGGGAATACGATAAGGGATTTTGTTTTGGCTTTGTCCATCGGCGTTTTTATCGGCACCTATTCTTCAATTTTTGTCGCCTCTCCGGTTTTGGTAATCTGGGAGAAATTAAAGAAGTAAGAAGGGGAGTGGATTAGGGGGAGGAAAAATCCCTCCTAACCCCCTTTGCCGAAGGGGGGCAATTTGAAGGGGAGCGGTTTTTCTGCTTCCTTTTCTTTTTGCCCGATGTGTTATAATCTAATAGCTTTTAGCTGTTAGCTTTTAGGTGTAGTGTGTTATAATAACAGATATGGAGATTATTGAAATAAAAGACAAGGATAAACTTGATGGTTTTGCCGCTGGTCAGAAACATAGTCAATTTTTGCAGTCTTTCTTGTGGGGAGAGTTCCAGAAAAAAGTGGCGGGCGAGGTTTTTCGTTTGGGAGTGGGAGAAGACCAAGACTTAGCCGCGGCGGCCACGATTGTAAAAAAATTTTTGCCCATGGGCAAGAGTTATTTTTATTGTCCACGCGGACCGGTTATTGAAAAATTCCGAATTCCGAATTCCGAATTCCGAACAAATTCAAATAACCAAATTCCCCCGGCCTCGCCAAGCGAAGCGGGGCGGGCGAATTCCAAACAAGTTGTTGAATTGTTGTTTTATGAGATAAGAGAATTGGCGAGAAAAGAGGGGGCGATGTTTTTAAGGTTTGAGCCGGAAGTTGAATGCAAGCTGGAGAACTGGGAAATAGAAAAAACTTTGGATGTGCAGCCGAGCAGAACTTTAACTTTAGATCTGATGAAAGCTGAGAATGAATTATTGGAGGATATGCGCCCCAAAACCAGATACAATATTCGGCTGGCGGAAAAGAAAAAAATAAAAGTGGAGGAGTCGGGAATTGAAAGTTTTGACAAATTTTGGGAATTAATGGGCCAGACAAGCGACCGCGATAATTTCCGTTTGCATGGGATTGATTACTATAAGGAGATGTTGAAGTTTGGCCGCGATTTTATAAAAATATTTTTTGCCCGGCACAAAGGCGAACCTATTTCCACCGGTATTTTTTCTTTTTTCGGCAATACCGCCACTTATATGCACGGGGCTTCAAGCAATGCCAGCCGCAATTTAATGGCGCCTTACGCCTTGCAATGGGAAGTTATAAAATTGGCCAAAAAAATGGGTTATAAATATTATGATTTTTTTGGAATTGATGAGAAAAAATGGCCGGGCGTGACAAGATTTAAAAAGGGTTTTGGCGGCCAGGAAATGAATTATCCCGGGACTTTTGATTTGATTTTTGATTCCGGCTGGTACAGCGTTTATAAAATGGTCAGGAAGGTGCGAAGGACTTTCTAAAATAAAAAATTAAATATAAAAAATCAAAAATTATGAATCCCGCCAGCAGGCGGGATGAGTAATTTTTACAAATATTTTTTATTTTTACTGAGCCTTTATGGACAAACTTTTACATATAATAAAAAGACTAATACCCCGCAAAATATTCAAAGCTCTCCAGCCGGCTTATCATTTTATTTTTAGCTTTTCAGCCGCTTTGTTTTACCGCTTCCCGAGCGAAAAATTAATCGTCATTGGCATAACCGGCACCACGGGTAAAACCACGAGCGCTTATTTAATTTCCAAAATGCTTAAAGCTGCGGGACATAAAGTCGGCTATACTTCCACGGCCATGTTTTCGGACGGGGAAAAAGAGTGGCTCAACGACAGAAAGATGACGATGCCTGGCCGTTTTTTTACCCAGAAAATTTTGCGCCAGATGGTTAAGCATAAATGCCAGTATGCCATTATAGAAACGACTTCGGAAGGAATAAGGCAGTTCCGGCACCGCTTCATAAATTATGACAGCCTGATTTTTACCGGACTTTATCCGGAGCATATTGAATCGCATGGCAGTTTTGTCGATTATAAAAAAGCCAAAGGAGAATTGTTTAAGCATTTGAAAAGAGGGAAGATAAAATATGCCGATAACGAAAAATGCGTTTGCTCGTCCGATTCGGGAATCAAAAGAACGGATTTGAATCGAGTGAAAAAAATTATTATCGCCAACGGCGACGACAAAGAGGTTAAATACTTTCTGGATTTTTGGGCGGAAGAAAGGATGGTTTATACGAAAAAGGGCGATTTAGGCCTGCCCAAAGCCGAAGAGATAAAGTATTCTGAAGTGTTTGCCGGCAGAGAGGGGACGAGTTTTTTCGTAAATAACCGCCGTCCGAGCCATAACCAAAGCCACCGCCAAGGCGGGGCAGGCGGAGCAAGTTCAAAAATCAATTTAAGGCTTTTGGGCGAATTTAACGCGGCTAACGCTATGGTCGCGGTTTGCGTCGGATTGTCAGAAGGCTTGGATATGAAAAAAATCAAGGAAGGCCTGGAAAATGTCGCAGGCGTGCCCGGTCGTTTTGAAAAAATAGAGGCCGGACAGAATTTTACCGTGATCGTTGATTACGCTTTTGAGCCGAAAGCGGTTGCCAAGCTTTATGAAACCGTTGAATTAATTCCGCGCGGAAAAATTATTCATGTCCTAGGCTCGGCCGGCGGGGGCAGGGATAAAGCCCGCAGGCCCAAACTGGGCGTCTTGGCCGGGCGGCATGCTGATTATATAATTATTACCAATGAAGACCCTTATGACGAAAACCCTCAAACGATTATTGACGAGGTGGCCCGAGGAGTCAAATCAAGCAAAAAAGTTTTTAAAATACTGGACCGGCGCGAAGCTATTCGCAAAGCCTTATCTTTAGCCGAAGAAAACGATATTGTTTTGATAACTGGCAAGGGGAGCGAGCAGGCGATTTGCGCGGCCAATGGTGAAAAAATAAAATGGGATGATCGGGAAGTGGCGAAGGAAGAGCTGGAACGCATAACGCATAACGCATAACGAGATTGATGTAGAATAAATAATTAGAAATAAATAAGTTAAAATATGGATAAGTGGAGATAATGGAAAAACAGAATTGGTTAGGGTGGCTACAGTAGCGCTAAAATTATTTTTGTTGTAGCCTGTGGATAACTTTTTTAGAAAAATTAAATTTTAGCTAGAAATAAAGAAAAAATTGGTAAATTTGATTTATTTTAATTATTTTGCTTATCCACCTTGACAAGCTTTTTCATATCTGTTAACATAAGAGAAATAATAAACTAATATAAGTTATATACAAAACGTTATAAAAAACGGAAATATTTGCGTCTTTAGTTTACGCTTGTTTAGCCGTTTTTTTGTTTTATTTTTTTGCCGAATATAACTCCCCATGCTTTTTAATTTTAAAAACCTCCCAAGGTGATTTATTTCTCTCTTTCTAACTTAATTAAATAACTTTTTCCAACTCAACCTAATAAGTGTTGAGGTTTTTTGTTGTCTGAAATTATTTTTATGCCCACCACTAAGACACAAAATATAAAAGTTGAAAAAAATACCATTGGCCTAGGAGAAACAATGCCCATGCCCGATCTGATAGAAATTCAGAAGGATTCTTATAATTGGTTTTTGAAAGAAGGACTGGCCGAACTTTTTGATGAAATTTCTCCGGTCACGGATTTTATCGGCCGGGATCTAGAATTATATTTTGAAGATTATTATCTGGACGA
Organism: Patescibacteria group bacterium; assembly: GCA_028711655.1. NCBI lineage: Bacteria > Patescibacteria group bacterium. Next base: position 36,999 of record JAQTRU010000005.1, on the reverse strand, counting down.
GCCGAAATTTAATGAAACGGAAAGCAAAACCAAAAACACGACCTTTGAGGCTTCGCTTCGTGTCAAGACTCGGCTTTCCAATAAAAGGACCGGGGAAACCAACACCCAGGAAGTTTTTTTGGGCGACTTTCCTTTGATGACAAAAAGAGGAACTTTTATAGTGAATGGCATAGAGAGAGTGGTTGTTTCCCAGCTTATCCGGAGCGCGGGCGTTATTTCACTTCCGACTTTATCAAGGGCAAGAAATGCTATGGAGCGAAAATAATTCCCAACCGCGGCGCCTGGCTGGAAATAGAGACCGACACCAATAAGGCTATTTGGGTAAGAATTGACCGAAAAAGAAAAGTGGCCGTAACCTCTTTGTTGCGGTCTTTTGGCTATGACAGCGATGAAAAAATAAAGGAACTGTTTGCCGCCAAAGAAGGATTTATTATCCCGGGCAGGGAAGAATCCAACAAGAAGGTTACGGATGAAGAGATAGCCAGTTATGTGGAGGCGACCATTTCTCGGGATGCGGCAAAGAATGAAGCCGAGGGATTGCAGGAAGTTTACAAAAGGATTAGGCCGGGAGATTTGGCCGCGACCGACAATGCCCGGCAACTGATTTATTCAATGTTTTTCCGGTTTGACCGCTATGATTTCGGTCGAGTCGGTCGTTACAAATTAAACCGGAAATTCGGTTTTGATATTCCCAACAACAAAGAAACCAGAATTTTAAGAAAAGAGGATTTGGTGGCGGTGATAAAAGAAGTTATAAGGCTAAATATTACCGGGGAGCAGGAAGATGATATTGATCACCTGGGCAATCGGCGCGTCCGGGCGATCGGGGAATTGATCCAGAACCGGTTTAGGGTAGGCTTGGCGAGAATGGAAAGAATTATTAAAGACCGAATGAGCACGGCCGACATTACCAGCTTAACCCCGAACAAACTGATTAACGCCCGGCCGGTTATTTCTGTGGTCAAAGAATTTTTTATGTCTTCCCAGCTTTCCCAGTTTATGGATCAGACCAATCCTTTGGCCGAATTGGAACATAAGCGCCGGCTATCCGCCATGGGTCCGGGGGGCTTAACAAGAGAACGGGCCGGTTTTGATGTTCGCGATGTACATACGACTCATTACGGCCGCATTTGCCCGATTGCCACTCCGGAAGGTCCGAATATCGGTTTGGTCGGCCATTTGGCCAGTTATGCCAAGCTTAATAAATATGGGTTTCTGGAAGCGCCTTATCGGCGGGTGCTTCATGATTTAAAAAATGACCCAAAAATTATTGCTGGCCAGATTGCCCGCCAGGATATTTGCGAGGTAAAAGAACTTTCTTCGGAAGATTTGGGCGGGGAGATGGAAATTTTTTACGCAAAAATTGAAGACAAAAAAAAAGGCGCTGTTATTGCCAAGGAAGGAGAAAGGATTAACAAAGCCCAGGCCGAGGAAATAGCAAAAAAGGTTGATAGCCGCGTCCTCATTCCCGTTAAGCCGGTAGTGACCGACGAGATTGTTTATTTAGATTCTTTTCAGGAAGAAAAATATATTACAACCGCGGCTACGACGCCGATTGACGCCGACGGCCATTTTTTGGTTGATAAATGCGAAGTTAGAAAATTCGGACAACCAGGGACAGAAGAAGTCTCAAAAATTGATTTTTTAGGCGTGGCCGCCAATCAAATTATCTCTATTGCCACCTCCTTAATTCCTTTTATGGAGCATAATGACGGGCAAAGAGCTTTGATGGGAACGAACATGCAACGCCAAGCCGTGCCTTTGATAGAGAATGAGGCGTCAATTGTCGGCACCGGAATTGAAGCCAGGGCGGCCCGTGATTCAGGGCACGTTATAATAGCGGAAGAAGACGGGGAGATAGTAAAGGCTGACGCTTCGACGATTGAGATAAAAAATAAAAAAGATAAAATAGCAAGATACGAATTAACGAAATTTTTACGGTCAAATTCGTCCACCTGCATAAACCAAAGGCCGGTTGTTTCTGTCGGCGACAAGGTAAAAAAAGATCAGATTGTAAGCGATGGTCCGGCCATTGCGGAAGGCGAACTAGCTTTGGGAAAAAACGCTTTAGTGGCTTTTATGACCTGGGAAGGCTTTAATTACGAGGATGCGATTATTATTTCCGAGCGCCTGGTCAGAGACGATATTTATTCTTCAATTCATATAGAAAATTACACGATTGACGTAAGGGACACAAAGCTTGGCCCGGAGGTGGTAACTAGCGACATCCCCAATATCAGCGAAGAAAAATTAAAGAATCTTGATGAAGAGGGCATAATTCGCATTGGCGCCGAAGTTTCTTCCGGCGATATTTTAGTGGGGAAGATTACGCCTAAGGGTGAAACCGAGTTGTCGGCCGAGGAAAAATTATTGCGGGCGATTTTCGGGGAGAAAGCCAAGGACGTGCGCGACTCTTCCCTTTATCTGGAACATGGCGAGCACGGCAAAGTAGTTGATATAAAGATTTTTTCCCGGGAAGAGGGCGATAAACTCTCTGCCGGAGTATTAAAGTCAATTCAAATATCAGTCGCCAATTTGAGAAAAATTCAGGTCGGGGATAAAATGGCGGGACGCCACGGCAATAAGGGCGTTATTTCCAAAATTGTCCCGGTTGAAGACATGCCTTACCTGGAAGATGGAACGCCGGTTGATGTAATTTTATCTCCTTTGGGAATTATTTCCCGCATGAATTTGGGGCAACTTCTGGAAACTCACCTTGGGTTTGCCGCTAAAAAACTTGGATATCGCATAGTAACTCCAGCCCTAAACGGCATTGGCGAAGCCAAAATAAAAGAAGAATTAAATCGCGCCGGTTTGCCCGAAGATGGAAAAATTATTTTGAACGATGGCAAAACCGGCGAGCCCTACGACCATAAAATCGCCGTGGGTTATATGTATATGTTGAAACTTAACCATATGGTTGAGGACAAGATCCATCAGCGTTCTATCGGTCCTTATTCCCTGATAACCCAGCAACCTTTGGGCGGAAAAGCCCAATTCGGCGGCCAGCGTTTCGGAGAAATGGAAGTTTGGGCATTGGAAGGCTATGGCGCCGCCCATACTTTGCAAGAAATTTTAACCATTAAATCAGACGATGTTCCTGGCCGGAGCAAGGCCTACGAGGCTATTATAAAGGGCGAGACCATAAATAAACTTAACGTTCCGGAATCTTTCAATGTTTTGGTGAGGGAATTAAAAGGTTTGTGTTTGGATGTGGATTTGTTGGGTGGAGAGAAAAGGGCGGAGAGCGACATTGATTCAGGGGGTGATATTAGGGAGAGGCATGAAAAGAAGCGATAAGAATATATACAGAAAGTAGAATTCCTAATTCACCTAATTTCTAATTTCTAATAAAATGTCTAAGGCAAAAATTTTTAATGTCAAAAACGTTTTTAATTTAGAAATTAGACATTTTGGAATTTGGAATTTTATTAGGAATTAGGTGAATTAGAAATTAGAAATTATTAAATATTATGTTAAATCCTATAAGAACAACTGATTTTGACGCTATAAAATTAAAATTGGCTTCGCCTGAAGTTATTTTGTCATGGTCTCACGGCGAGGTTATCCGGCCGGAAACAATAAACTACCGGACGCAAAAACCGGAAAAAGACGGGCTTTTTTGCGAAAAAATTTTTGGGCCGGCCAAAGATTGGGAATGTTCTTGCGGTAAATATAAAAAAATACGCTATAAGGGCATTATCTGCGATAAGTGCGGCGTGGAAGTGACTCGTTCAATTGTCCGGCGGGAAAGAATGGGCCATATTACTTTGCAGTCCCCTTGTTCCCATATCTGGTTTTTGCGGGGGATTTCTTCCAAGATCGGCCTAATCTTGAATTTAAGCATCCAGGCCCTGGAAAGAGTTATTTATTTCGCGAGTTTTATAATTACAGATGTGGACGAGGGCTTAAAGGCGGCTACTTTGGAGCAGATAAAAACAGAGTACAAGCAGAAAAAGAAGTCAATCGAAAATGACTTTAACCGGCAGGTTGGAGAAATAAAGAATAAGAAAGGGAAATTATTGCAGGAAAGCCGCAAAGAGGAGGAAATTGACGAAAAGCTTTCTTCGGAAATAGACGCCATAGCTTCAGCCAAGGAAGAAAAGATAGCCAAGCTTGATAATGCTTTTAGCCAGGCCCAGAAAGAATTAAGGGAATTAAAGCCGCTTTTGATTATTTCAGAAGATACTTACCAGAATTTAAGCATAAAATACGGCCATATTTTTGAAGCCGGCATCGGAGCCGAAGCAGTTAGAAAATTACTGGCAAGAATTGATTTGGAAAAGGATATAAAGGAATTGGAAGAGGGTTTGAAGATTGCCATTGATTCAAAGAAAGATAAAATAATAAAGCGCTTGAAGCTATTGAAGAGTTTGGCGGCTAATAATATTCGGCCGGAATGGATGATTCTAACAACCGTTCCCGTAATTCCGCCCGACCTGCGGCCGATGGTGGCTTTAGATGGCGGCCGTTTTGCCGCTTCCGACCTAAACGACTTATATCGCCGCGTAATCAACCGAAACAACCGGCTAAAACAGCTAATCGGCCTGAACGCGCCGGAAGTTATCTGCCGCAACGAAAAAAGAATGTTGCAGGAAGCGGTTGACGCCTTAATTGATAACTCCGCCCGCCGAAGCAAAACCGTGGTGGCTTCCACCGGGCAGAAACGCCAGCTTAAATCTTTGGCCGATTCCTTAAAGGGAAAACAAGGCCGTTTCCGCCAGAATTTATTGGGCAAAAGAATTGACTACTCCGGCCGAAGCGTTATTGTCGTAAATCCAAAGCTTAATTTAGACCAGTGCGGTTTGCCCAAAATTATGGCCCTGGAATTATTCAAGCCCTTTATTATCAGCAAATTGATAAAAAAAGAAGTTGTCCATAATGTCCGCAGCGCTTCCCGTTTTATAGAAGCCGGTTATGACGAGGTTTGGGATATTTTAGAAGAAATTGTAAAGAAATCTTACGTCCTTCTAAATCGGGCTCCGACCCTGCACCGTCTGGGCATTCAGGCTTTTAAGCCGGTTTTGATAGAGGGAAAAGCCATTCAAATTCATCCTTTGGTTTGCAGCGCTTTCAACGCCGATTTTGACGGAGACCAAATGGCGGTTCATGTGCCTTTAACGCAAGAGGCTTTGTCTGAAGCTAAAAATATTATGCTTTCTTCCCATAATTTATTAAAACCGGCAACCGGAGATCCGGTCGTAACTCCCAACCAAGATATTGTTTGGGGCGCTTATTATATGACGGGGGAAAGAGCCTCGGATAAGCCGGAGGAAAAACTAAAAAGTTTTACCAGCGAAGAAGAAGCGGAATTGGCCTATGAAACTGACCATATTCTTCTCGATGAGCCCATCAGAGTGCGGCTTGGAAAAGATGAAAAATTAACCAAGACCACAATCGGGAAAATAATTTTTAACAGCCTCCTTCCCGAGAAATTGCGTTTTATAAATAAAATTGTGGGCAAAGGAGAATTAAAAAATTTGATAAAAGATTGTTTGCGCCTTTACGGAGAAGAGGTGACGGTAAAAACCATTGACGGATTGAAAAACAAAAGTTTTGAATTTATCACCAAAAGCGGCCTTTCCTGGGGGATGGGAGATTTGCCGAGTTTGCCTAAAAAAGATGAATTAATTTCCAAAGCCAACGGGCAGGTGGAAATCATCCAAGAACAATTTGAAGAAGGGCTTTTGACCGAAAGCGAGCGTTATAGCAAAATTATTGAATTGTGGACCGGCGTCAAGGAACAAATAGCCGGTATCTGCAAAGAGGGTTTGCCCAGCGACGGTCCGGTATATTCTATGATTGAATCGGGCGCTCGCGGCTCTTGGGCCCAGCCAGTCCAAATTCTCGGCATGAAAGGTTTGGTAACTTCTCCCTCCGGCGATATTATTGAGTTGCCGGTAAAAGGCAATTTTAAAGAAGGTTTTGGAGTTTTGGAATATTTTATTTCCACCCATGGTGTCCGCAAAGGCTTATCCGATACGGCTCTGCGAACCGCTAACGCCGGTTATTTGACCAGGCGCTTGGTTGATGTCGCCCAGGACGTTATTATCACCGAAGAAGATTGCGGCGATACGGAAGGCATAGTTATTACGAAAAAAGAAAGTGATGAAGCAATGGGAGAAGATTTTTTCAAAAGAATTGTGGGCCGTTTTCTCGCTAAAGACATTAAAAGCAAAACCGGAAAAATTTTAATCAAAGCCGGCGAATTATTATCCGAAGAAATAGTGGAAAAATTAAAAAAGGAAAATATAGAGGAAATTTGCTTGAGGTCAACTTTGTCTTGTCGGCTGGCCAAGGGAGTCTGCGCCAAATGTTACGGCTATGACCTGGGCTATAATAAGCCGGTCGTTTTAGGCACTTCAGTCGGAATCATTGCCGCCCAGTCAATCGGCGAACCGGGCACCCAGCTTACCATGAGGACATTCCACACGGGAGGCGTGGCCGGGCATGAAGATATTACCCAGGGTTTGCCCAGGGTGGAAGAAATTTTTGAAGCCCGTCCGCCAAAAAGAAAAGCGATTATGGCTGATGTTTCCGGAAAAGTAAAAATAGAGGCCGCCCAAAAAGCCATTAAAGACGAAAATGGCAAAGAAATTTTGGTAGCCAATCCCCAGGTTAAAGTTTTAAAGATTAACTATAAGGGCGCGGAAGCGGAAAAATATTACTTTTCCGAAGTAAGCGGGGAGAGCAAGGCGGAAAGCAAGAGCGGGAGCAAAAAGGCGGAGACAAAAATTTTAGTTAAAGACGGGGAAGAAGTAAAAAAAGGAGACGATTTATTTTCGGCAGGAGGAAAGAAAATAAAAACCAAGGGAGACGGAAAAGTAAAAATTGAGGAAAAATACATAAAGATTTTTACCGAAGTGGATAAAATAAGGGAGTTTATGATTCCTAAGGGGACGATGATTTGGGTAAAGGACGGAGATGAGGTCAAAAAGGGCGACCAATTAACAGAAGGCAGCCTTGACCTGCACCAACTCTATAAGTTGCGGGGCCGTTTGGACACACAGAAATATATTATAAAAGAAATTCAGTATGTTTATTCTTCCCAGGGCCAGCCATTAAATGATAAGCACGTGGAAATAATCGCTCGCCAGATGTTTTCCCGTTATTTGATAAAAGATGCGGGCGGCACGAATCTTCTTTCCGGAGAAGTGGTGGAGGAGAAGGTTTTGCGCCGGGCAGACGAAAATATAAAAAAACCGGCGAAGACCGAACGTTTGCTTTTGGGCATAACTAAAGCATCATTGTCTACTGACAGCTTTTTGTCCGCTGCTTCTTTTCAGGAAACGCCGCGGGTTCTGATTGAGGCGGCCGTGAATGGCAAGATTGATTATCTGGAAGGCCTGAAGGAAAACGTTATTATCGGCTGCTTAATTCCGGCCGGTACCGGCTATAAGGGAAATAAAAAGAGAATTGAATACGAAAAATAAGTTAATAGAAAAATTAAATATAAAAAACGCTTCGTTGAGGAGCGTTTTTTATTTTAGAAAAATTTAAGGACTAAGTCGCTTTTGAAAAAATTTAATTCCCAAGTTTTAAATAAGATTTTTCACCAATTCGCCGACATAGTGAGTCATAGAAATAACCGCTAAAGCTATAAGCAAATGTTCTCCTACCGCCCCCAACCAGCCGTTTTCTTGTTCTTTGGCCATAAGAAAACTCATGGCGGTTATCAAGAATAACCCCCAGATGATGCTGACAACAACAGCGGATCCAAGGTATAAAAATAAAAATGGGATTATAAACAAAGAAGCGAAAAAGAATTTTGTTAAAAAAGTCATGATGGTTGCTACCCAAATTTCTTTTTTTGTGTGCTGGCCTTCGGCTTCTTCGGAAATATGGATGCCAAGCGCGTCGGACATGGCATCGGCAACGGCAATCGTGATAATGCCGCCGATAACAGCCAGAGCGGATCCAGTGGAAGAGTGGAGGCCGACAATCAGGCCGAGAGTGGTAATGACGCCGGAAGTGAGGCCGAAGCTAAAACCTTTTTTTATGGAATGGTTCATATTTATTTTAATAATTAACCTGTTTTTTGAAAAACGCCTTTCTTTTTTTATAGATTCCGAAAGGAGAAATAATTTCCCTCAAAATCAAGGTGGCGGCCATAGAAATAAAGACGGCCAAGGGATTATTAATAAACATCAGCAAATAAAAAAGAGCGGCTCCCCAGAAAGCGCTGGCAACGTAATTTGAACCTTCTTTTAAGGCAAATGGCGTGTCGCCCATGGTTGCGTCTCTCAAGATGCCGCCGCCAACGCCGGTAAGCATGCCCAAAAATATACAAGACAAGGCGGAGATTATGCTGGGGAGATTTAGGGGGGAAAAAAGATGGCCATAGCTTATTGAGGTTCCGATAATAATAAAAGTCGCCAAACCAATTGAATCAATAAAGCGAAAAATCGCATATCTTCTTTTGAAAAAAGCCGGCAGAAGATAGGTCGCCAAACCGGCGATTAGGCAGAGGGCGAGATAATAGGGGTCTTTCAAATAGAAAAGAGGGGTGCGGCCGATGATTAAATCTCTGACTGTGCCCCCGCCTACGGCCGTAATCGCGCCCAAAAAGATTACCCCAAAAATATTTAATTTTCTTGATTTGGCTTTATAGGCTCCGCCAATGGCAAAAGCCAGAGTGCCCAGGAGGTCAAGGAAGTACATGTAAAATTTTAGTATTTTTTAACTGTATAAAACTGGTCCAAAATCTTCGGAAACAGATTATTACATATTTAAGGCAGATAGTTATTTGGAAAATAATCTAAACATCCAACCAAGCAAGCTAAAACCCTTTTGCGCCGTTTCCAAAGAATTTTTAATTTCCAAACTAGCTTGTTCCAAAGTTTGAATCTGCCGGGTTAAATTTTGTTCATCATCCTGATTGGCAAGCTGGTTTTTGGTTTGGTTTAGTTGTTCAATTTGTTCACGGTTTTGTTCCAGAATTTTTTTAGCGTTATTTATTTCGTCGTAATTCGGTCCGACAAAAAATTTGGCAAAACCGCTTCGGCTTTGAATTTTTTGCAAGCTGGCTTCCAGTTTTTCCTGGTTCTGGACCTGCGCCTGGGCGATGGTTTTCACTTGTTGGCCAATACCGCCGTTTCTCTCGGCGACTTGGAGCATTTCCTGCACCGCGTTAGCGACCATACTTCTTCTTTGTTCGGCCATTTGCGGACCGTCCGCGCCCTTCATTTGAACCGCTTCCCGCTCTTGGCTTTGGGCCTGATTTGTTTCACCCTCATTTCTTACTTGGTTTTGGGTTTGGGCTTGGCTGTCCGCTCCGCTTTCATCCCGCAATTGTTCCTGGGTTTGTGTTTGCTGTTGGACCTGGATTTGGATGTTTTCCCCTTGATTAGCGGTTTGCGTCTGTTGCCCTGCTTGGTTTTGACTGCCGTCAGCGCTGTTAGCGGCGTTCACCGCGCCGGTAAACGCGAGCGTAAAGGCAGAAAAAACAATGATTAAAGTTTTGTTTTTCATACAGTTCTTTTTTCATTATAAAAATTTTATTAAAATCGTTTTTATATCACGTCTTTATATAAAATACAAAGACGATAATATCGCTCGGCCGTTTATGCGGATTGGTTTATTTTTTGTTTCAAATAAGGTAAAATGAATTATATATAAGTTAGCAAATCGTAATTAAATTATATAAATAATCAGGGGTTTTAGCAAGCCGGGAGATAGGATATCGCAAGTCCCCCAAGAGTTTATGATATCTGGGTTTGGTTTATGAAAAAAACAAGTTGGATTGTAAAATTTAGGATATTTTTGTGGTTGTTTCTAGTGGCGGCCGCGGTCTTCTTTTTGTATATGGCGATCGTGCCAACTGGGAAAATCACTTATGTTTATGATTTTTCCAAGGGCAATTACCAGTTAGCCGGGGAAAATAAATTTATCGGCCAATTAACGCCGAAGGAAAGAGTGGAAGAAGATAAAGATAATAGCCAAAAAATAATTGGGGATCCGGTTTATTTTTCTTTGCGCACCCCGAGGAAATTCAATAAAGCTAAATTTACTTTAAAATATAAAAACGAGAGCGGGAGGCCCTTAATTGAGATTGGAGCGCTGATGGATGAAATTATATGGCGGTATCAGTTACAACCCGTGGAAAACAAAATTATTGATAAATTGGCTTTGGTTTGGGATGTGGTCAAGGAAGATGAGACGATACTTTTACAGAAAGAAAAGAAATATGATACTTTGGATAATTTTTTAGCCGATTTGCCGCCGGCCGAGGAAATCGCCCTGTATAATTATAATTTAAATAAAGAATATTTACTTGAAGATTATGAAGCAAGCGAGGCCAAGCGGGAAATAAACCACTCTTTGCGCGGACCGTACCAATTTTATGCTTATCTTAAAAATGAAGATTTGAATTTTACTTTTACTTTTCTGGATTTAAATCGGAACAAAGACAGCGATCCCATTGATATCAATTTGTATTACGGCGACAGGTTGATCGCCAGCCGGCATTTGGACGATGATGGCATAAAAGCCGATAAGGGAGAGATAAGAGAAGCGAGAAGCCTTGATTTTTTTGAAGCCGGATTGCCAGAGGGAGTTTACAAGATGGAATTGCGCGCCAATGACGATATCGTGACCCAAAAAATAGAGACTAGCCAGAGTAAAATTTCTTTTTTAAATAGAATTTGGCTGGCCAGCGAAAACAATAAAGATATTCCCTTTTATACTGACAGCCGGCTGATCAATGCTCAAACTATTAATCCGGGGAGTTTACAGACAATTATGGCGGGGGATAAGGAATTAGAAATCAGCTCTACTTACCGACAATTCAGCCAGGTGCTTGAAAATGAAATCAGCGAAATAGGAATAGCCAGGGGCGATATAATTTTAGCCGGTAACGGGGTTTTTAGTTTTAATCCGGAAAGCTTATTCAATCCTAATTTCAAAAAAGTTGATGAAAGTTTTTTGCTTAACCCGGTTGGTGTAAATTATATTTTAGCCAAATATAAAATTCCGGAAGAAGAGGACGGCTGGAAAATAGGAGAAGCCGAGTTTGACCTAAGCAATGCTTACCGCAAATGGAATAAAAATAATTTTGTTATTTCCGTTCCGGGGCTTAGAGCCGATGATGAGATTAATGATAATATCCAAATAAAGGAAATAAAAATAGAACTGGAAGGAAAAAATTTGAAGGAAAAGTTGAAAGAAGTTTTTTAATAAAAAAGGCCAGTCGCCAGAACTAGCCTTTTCTTATCGCTTTTTGCGATAAGTTTCATTTTTTTATTTCCACCGCTGAACGCGGCACCCAAATTGGACACTCCCCATCTTTACCCTGAGCCAGACACTGGATCTTGTCCGCCGCAAAGGTGATAATGGGCAGGGTTTCACCCTTTTCAACCGTGATATTTGTTTCCGGATCGGTGAAATCCCTTAAAGGGTTAGCCGTTCTGCCGGCGGTTGTCTGGTTAGTTGCCATTTTTCCCCCTCTGTTTAAAATGAAAGTTATTCTTTTTTAGTTATATTTTTCGGCACCCAGACTATTCTGCGATTGAAAATCAGGCACTGATAGTGGGTTTCATTAAAACCGATTGTCTCCAGCGCCATGTTGGCATCAAGCGTGATTCCCGATTTTTGGTCAGTGAAATTTCTCAAAAGAATCGTCCCTGGCAGGCGCAAAGCTTCCCTGGTGTCCATTTTCCCCCATTATGATTTTTTGGCGTAAAATATAAATAGAAATTACCAAAAATTTTTTTGCTTGTCAATGTTATTTTTCGCTAGCGTGAAAAAGCCGCGCTATCCCGAGTACTCGGGATAGCGCGTGCGAATGGCTTTATGAGGAATATTAATTTAATTTTTAAAGAATTGTTTTATGCCCTAACCGGCGCTTTGGCGGTTTTTGTTGTTTTGGAATCGGCTTGGCCCGATGCGGTTTTGTCTTATTTAAATATTAACTGGACTTTGCTCGTCTGGCTCTTTGTTGGTATAATAGTATTAATAACAGAAAAAAACAGAATTTTATAATCACTTCCATTAATTTTATGAACCCCAAAAAAATTGATAAAAGGGAACTGGTTGATGTTTTGAATATCTCCCAAAAATTATACAGGCCTTCCAGGCAAATAATCAAGAATGCTCTTGTTAAAGATTATAAGGAGATTTCCAAGAAAGCTTCGGCTAATCCTCTTAAATTCTGGGAAGAAGCCGCCAAAGAACTGGAATGGTTCAAGCCTTGGAAAAAAATTTTTGTGGCTAGCGGAGCGCCTTTTTTTAAATGGTTTGTCGGAGGTCAAACCAATTTGGCTTATAATGCCCTTGATCGGCACATAAAGACTAAAATTAAAAATAAAACAGCTATCCTTTGGGAGGATGAGACCGGCCGCACCAGAAAATATACTTATTGGCAGCTTTATCAGGAGGTAAACAAATTAGTTAATGCTTTGCGGGGGGCAGGGATCAAAAAAGGCGATCGGATAGCCGTTTATATGCCGAATATTCCGGAAATCGCGATAGCTATGCTGGCTTGCGCGAAAATAGGCGCTGTCCATTCCGTGGTTTACGCCGGCTATTCGGCCGGGGCGTTGGCGGAAAGGATAAAAGACGCCAGGGCGAAAATATTATTTACGGCTGACGGCAGTTTTAGGCGGGGAAAGGCGATTAACTTGAAAGATATTGCTGGCGAAGCGGTAAAAAGTTGCCGGACGATAAAAAAAGTGATTGTTGTTAAGAATAATAGAAAAAAAGTGAAATTTAATAAGAGGCGGGATATTTGGTACCATGATTTTATCAAGGGCCAGGCGCCGATTGCCAAAGCGGCAAAAATGGAGGCGGAAGATCCGGTTTTTGTTCTTTACACTTCGGGCACAACTTCCAAGCCCAAGGGGGTGGTCCATGCCCATGGCGGTTATATGGTGGGCGTGCTTAGAACTATAAAATGGGTATTTGATTTGCACGGCCAGGAAATTTTTTGGTGCACGGCGGATCCGGGATGGATTACCGGGCATAGTTATATAATTTATGGCCCGTTATTGGCCGGCGTAACAACTTTGATGTATGAAGGCGTTCCGGATATGCCTAAACCGGATCGGATTTGGAAAATAGTGGAAAAGTATCGGGTTAATGTCTTATATACCGCCCCGACTTTAATAAGGGCAATGATGAAATATGGAGCTAAGTGGCCGCGGCAACACAAGATGCCGAGTTTGCGCATTTTGGGTTCAGTCGGAGAGCCGATAAATCCCGAGGCCTGGGAATGGTATTATAAATATGTTGGCAAAAAACGCTGCCCGATTATGGATACCTGGTGGCAGACGGAAACGGGTATGAACATGATAACTCCTCTGCCCAGCGTTCCCTTAAAAGCCGGAAGCGTTGGAAAACCTTTTCCCGGTATAATAGCGGATGTTTTGGATAAGAATGGCCGAAAAGTATCAGTTGGCAAGGGTGGGTATTTGGTGATAAAAAATCAATGGCCAAGCATGATCAGAACCGTTTTTAACGACCCCAAAAGGTATAAAAAAACATATTGGAGCCAGATTAAGGGCGTGTATTTTACCGGCGATGTGGCTTTCAGGGATAAAGACGGATATTTTTGGGTTCAGGGACGGATAGACGATGTTCTAAAAATAGCCGGGCACAGGATTGGCACGGCCGAAGTGGAGAGCGCTTTTGCCTCCCACAGGTCCGTGGCGGAGGCGGGAGTTATCGGCGTGCCCGACGAGGTCAAGGGTGAGGTGATAAAAGCTTTTATAATTTTGAAACAAGGCATAAAACAATCAGATTTATTGGTTCAAGATTTAAAGCAACAGGTGAGGAAGACTCTAGGGCCGATGGCGGTTATAAAAGACATTGCTTTTGTTGATAAATTGCCGAAGACTAGAAGCGGAAAAATCATGAGAAGAGTCCTCAGGGCCAAAGAATTGGGTTTGCCGCTGGGCGATGTAAGCGCCTTGGTATAGAATCATAAAATATTTCCTTTATTTGAAGGTTTGGAAAAAATATTAAACTTTTTAAATCCCCTGATAAGGCGAGAACATAAACTATGAAAAATCTTGATAAATTATTTAAGCCAAAAACAATTGCCGTGGTCGGAGCGAGCGACTCAAAGGGGAGCGTCGGCAAAGCCCTAATGGACAATTTAGTTGACGGCGGATACAAAGGAAAAATATTTCCGATAAGCATAAAAAGAAAAAAAATAAAAAATATCAAAGCCCGCAAATCAATCAAAGATATTCCGGAAAAGGTTGATTTGGCCATAATCGCCACGCCCGCCGGCACCGTTTTGGAAATAATTAAAGATTGCGGACGGGCCGGAGTTGGAAGCGCGATAATAATTTCTTCGGGCTTTTCTGAAACTGGCAGAAAGGGCGCTGCCATGAGCGAGAGAATATTGGAGACGGCGAGAAAATTTAATATAAAAATACTCGGCCCAAATTGTTTGGGTTTTATAATACCCTCGATAAATTTAAATGCGAGTTTTGCGAGCCAAACGGCTTTGCCCGGCCGCATTGCTTTTATCTCCCAAAGCGGCGCTTTGTGCACCTCTATCCTGGATTGGTCAATTAAGAATAATGTGGGTTTTAGTTGTTTTGTTTCAATAGGCGAGATGCTGGATATCGGCCTCCACGATTTGATTGATTATTTTGGCCGAGATCCGAACACTTCCAGCATTCTTATCTATATGGAATCCTTAAAAGAGGCAAAAAAATTTATCAGCGCCGCTAGGGCCTTTTCAATGACAAAGCCCATCGTGGTTTTGAAAGTTGGCCGCAGTCAGGAAGGAGCGTTGGCGGCCAAATCCCATACCGGAAGTATAACGGGCAATGATGAAGTTTTCAGCGCCGCCTTTGAAAGATCCGGGATTGTCAGGGTGGAGACGGTTGACGGCCTGTTCTATACAGCCAAACTCTTGGCCATGCAAAATAGGCCGGAAAACAATAGGTTGGCGGTCATAACCAATGCGGGCGGTCCCGGCGTCATAGCAGCCGACGCTATTGCGCACTCTTCCGCAAGGCTGGCGAGCTTGGAGAAAAAAACGGTTAAAAAATTGAATAATATTTTGCCTCCGGCTTGGAGCAAGAGAAACCCCGTAGACCTTTTGGGAGACGCCGACCATTTGCGATACAGAGACGCCGTCAAAATTTGCCTGGAAGACAAAAATGTTGATGGAGCATTGGCCATCTTAACTCCCCAGGCCATGACCGATCCGGACGCTATCGCAAAAGAATTGGTAAATATTTCAAAAAATACGAAAAAAATTTTAATAGCAAGCTGGATGGGGGGAGACAGCGTAGCCAAGGGAATAAAAAGATTGGAAACCGGGAATGTTCCGGCATATCTCTCTCCGGAAGACGCAGTCAGTTCGTTCGCGTCGGTATTCGGCTATTCGGAAAATCAAAATATTTTGTCCGAAACCCCCTCAACAATCCCCCATGCTTTTTCTCCCAAAACTAAGAAGAGCAGGGAGTTGATTGATTCCATAACAAGGGATGACAGGGACAGTTTAACGGAAGCGGAAGCAAAGGAACTATTGGCTAATTATAAAATTCCTGTAGCGGAAAACGGTATCGCCAAAACTTCGCGGGAAGCCGTAAAAATGGCTTTTAATCTCGGTTTCCCGGTAGCAATGAAAATCCTTTCGCCCGACATAACCCACAAAACAGATGTTGGAGGGGTAAAGCTCAATGTGAGTTCAAAAAAAGAAGCAAACAAGGCGTTTGAAGATATAATATCTTCAGCGAAGCGCCATAATCCGCAGGCCGATATTCACGGCGTATTTATTGAAAAGATGATAAATAAAAAATATGAGCTTATTTTAGGCTGCAAGAAAGACCCGATATTTGGTCCGGCTTTGGTTTTTGGCATGGGCGGTCTGGCTGTTGAAATTTTTAAAGATATCCGGGTCGGATTGCCGCCGCTTAACATGTCTTTATCAATGAGAATGATAGCTAATACAAAAATTTATAAAATGTTGAAGGGTTTTAGGAATATGCCGGGAGTTGATTTGCAGTCAATTCAATTTTTACTTTATAAATTTTCTTATTTGATAGTTGATTTTCCCGAAATAAAAGAATTTGACATAAATCCTTTTGCGGTTGATGAGCATGGGGGAATAGTGCTTGACGCCAAAGTCATATTGGACAAAAAAATAATAAAAGAGGGGAGCAAACCATATTCTCATCTGGCGATATCGCCCTATCCGAGGGAGTATGTCATAAAATATAAGTTAAAAAACGGGCAAAATATTAAAATCAGGCCGATCCGGCCGGAGGACGAGCCAATTTGGGTAGAGATGTTTAATAATTTTTCCAAAAAAACATTAAGGCAAAGATTTTTAGGCCAAACAGGGAAAGCTTCTTCTTACATGAGGCAAAGATGCAAGAATGTTGATTACGGCCGGGAAGTGGTTCTCGTAGCCAGGATAAAAAACAAAAAAAGCTTTACGGGGTCGATTGAGGCGAAAATGATCGGAGTTGTGGAACTAGTCAGCAACCCACTTGGCAAAGGAGCGGAATTTACAATCGCGATCGCGGATCGTTGGCAA
This sequence comes from Patescibacteria group bacterium, assembly GCA_028711655.1. Taxonomy (NCBI): domain Bacteria; species Patescibacteria group bacterium. The sequence goes on along the minus strand of JAQTRU010000005.1, from coordinate 20,501 downwards.
AATTTGGGGCTGGAAGATAAATTCACAGATTATATTTTAGAGATAGCCGGAAAAAGAAAAATAAAAAATATATATGCGAAGTTTTTAAAAGATAATAAGGTCATGCTCCATATTTTCAAGAAAAAGGGGTTTAACATATTTGACGAGGGAAAAATTTATAGAGCTGAATTTTTTACAAAATGATTAAACGTTTGTTTGGCGGACAAATAAATAATATAACTGTCGCGGCCGGCTTAGTCGGGGCTTCGTCCCTGGTCAGCCGTTTTTTGGGTGTTTTTCGCGACCGGATTTTGGCCGGTCAATTCGGCGCCGGCGAAACTTTGGACGTTTATTACGCCGCCTTTCGGATCCCGGATTTAATTTTTAATTTATTGGTTTTGGGCGCTTTGTCCGCCGGGTTTATTCCTATTTTCGTCGGCCTTCTCAAGAATCCGTTGGAGAAAATTGTTGGTTTTTTCCCGGGCAAGGAAAATAAGAAAGCCTGGGAACTGGCCAGCAATGTTTTGAATATTTTAATCTTGGGCCTCTTGGCCCTTTGCGGCCTGGGAGTTATTTTTGCCCCCCACCTTACCAGAGTAATCGCCCCGGGTTTTTCCGCGGAAAAGCAAGCTTTAACCGCCAGTTTGACCCAAATAATGTTTTTGTCTCCTTTATTTTTGGGGATCTCTTCGGTCTTGGGCGGAATTTTGCAATCATTCAAAAGATTTTTCGTTTATTCCCTGGCGCCGATAATGTACAACTTCGGGATTATCATCGGCGCTTTGTATTTTGTGCCGGTTTGGGGAATCTACGGCCTGGCCTGGGGCGTAGTTTTGGGCGCTTTGCTCCATATGCTGATTCAGTTGCCGACCGCAGTCGCCCTAGGTTTCAGGCATAGTTTGAAGATTGACTTTAAAAATAAGGATTTGAGGAAAATCGGGGTTATGATGGCGCCGAGGACAATGAGTTTGGCTATTTCCCAGATAAACTTGGTCGTGATTACAATTATCGCTTCCACTTTGGTCGTCGGCTCTTTGACAATTTTTAATTTAGCCAATAATTTGCAATCTTTCCCAATCGGTATTTTCGGCATTTCTTTCGCCATTGCCGCTTTTCCCTCTCTTTCCGCCGCGGCTTTTTCCAAAAAAGACCTAGTGGAGAGTTTTTCTTCCACCTTGCGCCAGATTTTATTTTTTATCGTTCCGTCCACGGTTCTTTTGATTACCTTGCGGGCCCAAATTATCCGCGTTATTTTGGGCACCGGCCTTTTTGACTGGGAAGACACGGTTTTAACCATGAATACTTTGGGTTTTTTCTCGCTGTCCCTTTTCGCTCAAGCCTCCCTGCCGCTTTTGGTGCGGGTGTTTTACGCCCGGCATGATTCAAAAACTCCCTTTTTTATCGGTTTGTTTTCCGCTGTTATAAATGTGGCCCTGTCTTTGTGGCTGGCCAGGAGATTGGGAGTAGAAGGTTTGGCCTTGGCTTTTTCCCTGGCTTCCATACTTAATTTTGTTCTTCTTTGGCTGGCTCTGCGGTTCTCTCTTGGCAATATGGATGAGATGAAAATTTTGGTGGCGGTGATAAAGTTTTCCGCCGCGGCTTTGGCTTGCGGCATTACGGTCCAGGGCATGAAAATGTTGGTCGGGTTCTTTGTTGATATGGCCAAATTTTGGGGAGTTTTAACTCAGGGTGCGGTTGCTGGCATAGCCGGCATATTTATTTATGCCGCCGTCTGCTCGCTACTTCGTAGTGAAGAGTTTATGGCTATCTGGACGCCGATTAAATGCAAGCTTTGCCGCCAGCCCTTAAAGAAAGTGACGACCGAGGATCAGGGGGAAGCGCGGGGAATTTAGGAATTAAGAATTAAGAATTAAGAATGATTAAATGATTATAAGTGGGATTCTTAAGATTTTTAGGATTCTTAGGATTCTTGGGATAAGGGGTTTAGCTCCGAAGCTTCGGGGCTAAACCCCTTTTATAACTCCCTTTTTGTCCTTGACTTATTTTTAATATAATGATAATTTTATTTGATGTTCTTTTCGAAGTTGCCCGTTGGTTATCACCATTTAATAAAAAGGAGAAAGACAGTGGAAACTGTAAAGGTAACTGTGTTTGGCGCGGCCGGCAGAATGGGAAGCCAAATTGTTAAGGCGGTCAATGCCACTGGCGGAATTGAGCTGGCCGGAGCAGTTGAAAGGGCAGAAAAGCTGACGGATTTTCCGATTCCGGGAACGAAGATTTTTTTTACTCCCCGGGATTCTGACGACCTGCCCTCGGTTATTGCTTCGTCTGACGTTGTCATTGACGTAAGTGGTAAGGAATCGTTTATGGCCAACGCCGCCCTGGTCGTCGGCCAGGAGAAGCCGATGGTAATCGGTTCAACCAGCCTGAATGAACAGGATATGTCCTATCTTCGGCAGGTTGCCGAATGCGTGCCCTGCGTCTTGGCGCCGAATTTCAGCCTCGGGGTAAACCTTCTTTTTTGGTTGACCGAAAGAGCCGCATCCATTCTGGGCGAAGGTTTTGACCCTGAAATTATGGAGATTCATCATCGGCGCAAAAAGGATTCTCCCAGTGGCACCGCTAAGAGGCTAGCGGAGATTATCGCCGAGGTCAGAGGCTGGGATCCGGAAGAAGTTTTTCGTCATGGTCGTCAAGGAATGATCGGCGAGCGGCCGGATAAAGAAATTGGTGTTCACTCTTTGCGGGCCGGGGATGTTGTCGGCGACCATACGGTATTTTTTGCCGGAGCCGGTGAGCGGCTTGAATTTACCAGCCGTGTCGGTTCCCGCGACGCTTTTGCCCAAGGCGCAATTCGGGCGGCCCTGTGGATCGTAGGGCAGATATCCGGTCTTTACGACATGCAGGATGTTCTGGGCCTGCGGTGAATTGATAGGATCTTTGGGATTCTTGAGATTCTTAGGACTTTTAGGATGAGGGCGGACAGAGATGTTCGCCTTTTTTTATTTAGTGTTTAGGGGTTCGACCCCCAGTTTGGGGGTCGAACCCCTTTGTTTATCTATTTGACCAAAAGGAGAAAAAAAGATAAGATAAAATCAGTAGAAAGTAAAAAGTTATAAAGTTATAAAGCAAGAAAAATTGCTTTTGTTTTTTATGAACAATATTCGTAATTTTTGTATAATAGCGCATATTGACCACGGTAAATCAACCTTGGCCGATAGGATGCTGGAAATTACCGGAACGGTTGAAAAAAGGAAAATGAAAGAGCAGTTGTTGGACAGGATGGATATAGAAAGGGAAAGAGGAATAACAATCAAACTACAACCCGTGACGATGAATTATGAAGTAATCACCGCCAAGGCGGGACAGGAAAGTAAGAAGTCAGAGGAGAAAGAGGTTTATATTTTAAATCTGATTGATACCCCAGGGCATGTTGATTTTTCTTATGAGGTTTCCCGGTCTTTGGCCGCGGTGGAGGGAGCGGTTTTACTTGTAGACGCGACTCAAGGTATTCAGGCCCAGACCCTGGCCAATCTTTTTTTGGCTATAGAACAAAATTTGGTTATTATTCCGGTGGTTAATAAAATAGATTTGCCGGCGGCGGATGTAGCCAAAACAAAAGAAGAAATTATAAAATTAATCGGTTGCCCGGAGGAAGAAATAATTTTATCTTCCGGTAAAACCGGTCAGGGGGTGGAAGAAATATTAGAAGCGGTGGTTAGCCGCGTGCCGGCGCCGGAGACGCATAATCATGCGTCTCTACGAGCCTTGATTTTTGATTCCAATTATGATGAATACCGGGGAGTGGTCGCGCATGTCCGGGTTATGGACGGAGAAATAAAAAAAGGAGATAAAATTTTTTTAATAGCGACAGGAGCAAAAAGCGAAGCTTTGGATGTTGGCATTTTTAAACCGGAATATAAATCTACGGGCAGTTTGAAAGCCGGAGAAATCGGCTATATTATAACCGGTTTTAAAAATGTCAGCGAATGCCGGGTGGGAGATACCGTGACGATTTCAGATTTAAGATTTAAGAATGAAGAATTAAAACCTCTGCATGGGTATAAAGAAGTAAAGCCGATGGTTTTTGCCGGAGTTTTCCCTCGTGAAGGCAGCGATTTTCAGGATTTGCGGGAAGCCATGGAAAAATTAAAATTAAACGACGCCGCCTTGGCCTATGAGCCGGAACGCTCCGAAGCTCTGGGCTTTGGTTTTCGCTGCGGATTTTTGGGCCTTCTGCACTTAGAGATTTTTCAGGAAAGGTTGCGGCGGGAATATAATTTATCTTTAATTGTAACTTTGCCGAGCGTAGCCTATAAGGTCCAAAAAACGAACGGCGAAGAAATAATTATCCGCACCCCGCAGAGATTGCCGGACCAGGCGGAAATAAAGGAGGTGGAAGAACCTTGGGTATTTTTGGACGTTGTTGCCCCGAAAGATTATATGGGCGCGGTCATGAAATTGGTCCAAAGCAAAAGAGGAATTTATAAGAATACGGAATATTTGGAAAAAGACACGGTTATTCTTCATTACGAAATACCGATGGCCGCAATTTTGACAGATTTTTATGATAAAATAAAAAGTATCAGCTCCGGATACGCTTCTATCAACTATGATTATTTGGATTATCGTTCGGCCGATGTGGTAAAGTTGGATATTTTAGTGGCCGAAGAGCCGGTGGAGGCTCTATCAATGATTGTTTATCGCGATGAAGCTTTTCGGGAAGGCAAGAAGATTGTGGAAACCTTAAAAGAATCTTTGCCCAAACAGATGTTTGTTTTGAAATTGCAGGCCTCAATCGGCGGAAAAGTTATTGCCGCGGAAAGATTATCGGCTATGCGCAAAGATGTTACAGCCAAACTTTACGGCGGAGACGTGAGCCGAAAAAGGAAGTTATTGGAAAAGCAGAAAAAGGGAAAAAAGAAAATGATGGCGGCCGGCAAGGGAAGCGTGGAAATTCCGCCGGAAGCGTTTGTGAAGATTTTAAAAAGATAAAAGACACGAAGAGAACGAAAAAATACGAAAAAAACGAATGATGTCTTCATAATTTAATAAATGATAAAATATGTATCAAGGAGGGGAAATAATATATAAGGAGTTAAGTTATAAGGTTCAGGGTATATTAATAGAGGCCAGAAAAATATATGGCCCAGGGCATAAAGAGAAAGTCTACTGTAATATTATTGAGGAATTGCTGCAAAAGTATGGGATTAAATATAAGAGAGAAGTCAGCATCAACATTTATTCGCCATTAACAGGCAGAATCATCGGAGCTTATAAGCCGGATTTTATTATTGAGAATAAGATAATTTTAGAAGTAAAAGCAGTTGATATAATTCCAAGGAATTTTGTGGACCAGATATATAGTTATTTAAAAGTAAGTGATTTTGAGCTCGGAATTTTTGTTAATTTCAGAAGCCCAAAATTATACATTAAAAGAGTAGTTCTTACTAATGATCATAAACACATAGGAATAACCGGTAAGCGCAGAGAGGATGAGTAAGCGAATTCGTCCTTTCGTGTTTATTCGTTAATTTCGTGTATAACATATGAAACAACGCAAAATAATAAAAATTGTTTGGATGATTATATCGGTGATGATAATTCTTTCCATGGTAATCTGGACGGTCGGCCTAGCCTTGATGTAATTTAAATATATGGAAAAAATTTGGCAAGTGGTGCCGAAAATTAAAGATGAATTCATAAGTAAATACCCTGGCTATAATCGGGTTGTTTTGCAATTGCTTTTTAACCGCGGCCTAAAAGAAAAGGAAGCGATTGAAAATTTTTTAGATTCTGATTTTTCCAAAATTTCCGATCCATTTTTATTTAAAGACATGGAGGCGGCTGTTGAATTGATAATTAAACATATTAGAGAACAAAATAAAATTTTGGTTTATGGGGACTACGACGCAGACGGAGTTACTTCTTCCGCTCTTTTGGCGGAAGTTTTGAAAATCCTCAAAGCGCAAGCGGAGGTTTATATACCGGATCGGGTGAGCGAGGGGTACGGGCTTAACAGGAAAGCGATTGATGAGTTTATAAAGGGTAACATCAAGCTTATTATTACCGTGGACGGAGGCATCCGCGACAAAGAAGAAGTCGGGTATATTAAGAAAAAAGGGCTGGACATTATTATTACCGACCACCATGCCGCTCCGGAAAAAGAGAATTTACCGGATTGCCTCATAATTAATCCTAATGTCAGGGATGAAAGATATCCATCTAAAGATTTGGCCGGCGTGGGCGTGGCCTATAAATTGGTTTCCGCCATAATAGCCAAGTCCAAACTGCCGGAGGAGAAAAAAACAAAACTCAAAGAACGGACTCTTGACCTAGTGGCAATCGGCACAGTCGCGGATTGCGTAAATCTTTTGGGCGAAAATAGAATATTGGTAAAAGAGGGGCTTAAAGTTCTGAATAAAACTTCAAGATTGGGTTTGCGAAAATTAATAGAAGCGGCCCAAATTAGGGGGAATCTTGAATCTTGGAATATAGGATTTCAACTTGGTCCCCGGCTTAATGCCGCCGGGCGCATGGAACATGCCAATACCGCTTTTGGCTTGCTGGTTACCAAGGATAAGAAAGAGGCGGAAGACCTAGCAATAAAACTTAGCAAAAAAAATATTGACCGCCAAAGAATTACCGAAGAAATAATGGAAGAAATAGAGAAGCAAATTATTGCGGAAAATAAACAGGAGGATTATATTATTATTGGCGTCTGCCCTTTGCGGGAGAAGGAGCAAGAAGCCTGGAACGAAGGCGTGATCGGCTTGGTTGCCGGCAAGCTTTGCGAAAAATATTACCGTCCGGTTTTAGTAATTACCGAAGTCGGAGACGGGTACAAAGGTTCGGGCCGAAGCATTGAAGAATTTAATATTGTGGCCGCCTTGGAGGAGGCTAAAAAATTTTTGGAGAAATACGGCGGACATCCGGCTGCTTGCGGTTTTTCTCTGCTTTCTGCTAATTTGGATAATTTTATCGCTAAGATGCGGAAAGCGGCCAAGAGAGAATTGTCGCAAACAAATCTTCAGCCAAAATTAAAGATAGAAGCGGAGCTTAATTTGAACGAAATAGATGAGAAATTATTTGGAGGCATAGAAAAATTTTTGCCTTTTGGACAGGGCAATCCCCAGCCAAAATTTTTCACCAAGGGCGTTCAAATCAAAGATATTATGAATATGGGCGCAGACGGCCAGCATGTGAAATTTCGGTTCAACGGTTTTTGGGCGGTTGCTTTTGGCCGGAGCGAAGAATGGAAAGATTTTAAAATTGGTGATATGGTTGATATGGTTTATTATATAGAAAAGAATAATTTTAACTGCCGGAGCGAGGTGCAGTTGAAGTTGGTGGACGTAAAATCGCATAACGCATAACGCATAACGCATAACGCATAACGCATAACGATTATGTCTTATAAGAAATTAATAATCTACACGGATGGTGGGGCGAGAGGGAACCCGGGTCCGGGCGGAATTGGGGGAGTGATTTATGACGGGAATAAAAAAAAGCTGGCGGAAATTTCGGAACATATTGGCCACGCTACCAATAACCAGGCCGAATACAAAGCGGTAATTGCGACCATGAAAAAAGCCAAGGAATTAGGCGGGGAGGAGTTGGATTTTTATTTAGACAGCGAATTAGTGGTTAAACAGCTAAAAAGAGAATATAAGGTTAAGAATCCGGAATTAGCCCCTTTGTTTTTACAGATTTATAATTTGGAAATCGGTTTTAAAAAAGTAAGTTTTAATCATGTGCCTCGGGAAAGAAATAAAGAAGCGGACGTTTTGGCGAATAAGGCGATGGACAGGGGAGTCTGAGATTTAAGATTTATGATTTAAGAATTAAGAATGAATTAGGTATTTAGGTAATTAGGGATTAAGATTCAATTTAAATTCCCGGCCAGCTCCCCTAGCGGGGCAGGCTGTTTGAATCCCATGCAAAAAGGAAGAGGTGAAAAAAGAAAATAACTTTGGGCGTATAACTCAGCGGTAGAGTGCTGCGTTCACACCTGCCCGCTTTGCTTCGCTTAAATTATTTAAAATATTAATAAAAGGGTCTGTAGCTCAGCTGGTTAGAGCGTACGGTTCACATCCGTAAGGTCGGAGGTTCAAGTCCCCCCAGACCCACAGAAAAATGCAAAGCGAAGCAGGCGGGTCGTAGAAGTCTCTGGTTCGAATCCAGATACGCCCACTATTCATTTTTAGAACGCCACTCCCGTCCCGCCCGCTGGCGGGATTCACATTGTGGAGGTCAGAGGTTCTGGCCCTCTCAAGTCCACACAAAAAACACGCTTATACCGGCGTGTTTTTTATTTTTTATTTTTAATTTTCTATCTTAACCCATATTTGTCAATATTTTGGTCAGCTAGGGTTTGAATATAATTAATTTGCTCTTTACCTTTTTGATCTTTAAATAAATGTTTAAATCTGCCCTGGAGTTTTAAATACTCTTCTGCCTTTATCCGCGGCTGTGGGATTTTGGAAACATTTATTAGTTGTCCATTTTCATATTCCAAGAGAGGGTACAACCCGGTTTGGGCAGCCAGTTTTCCCATTTTTATGGTCTGGCTTGGTTCTATATTCCAACCAGGCACGCAGGGAGTTAAAATCTGAATATAGGCAGGACCTTTTATACTTAAGGCTTTTTTTACTTTGCGGGCAATATCTTCGGGAAACCCGGAAGTGGATTGGGCAACATAAGGCAGGCCATGCGCCAAAGCGATTGCTATCATATCTTTTTTTCTCTGGTGCGAACCAATGGCGTCAATGGTTGGGCCGGTTCCGGCTGGCGTCGTGGTCGTGCTGGCGGCCCAAGGCGTAGCGCCCGAGGCCTGGACGCCGGTATTAGAGTAAGCTTCGGTGTCGTAGCAGATATACAAAATATTTTCGCCTCTTTCCCACATGCCGGAAATTAAGCCGATGCCTATATCAAAGGTGCCGCCGTCGCCGGCTTGGGCAACGACCTTTGTTTTTTTATCGCCTTTCTGTTTTAGAGCCGCCAAAATTCCGGAAGCAACCGCCGAGGCGTTTTCAAAAAGAGAATGAATCCAGGGCATGCCCCAGGCGCTTTCCGGGTAAGGCGTGGTTGTAACTTCTAGGCAGCCAGTGGCGTTAGTAATAATGACATTGGGTCCCAGAGTTTCAGCTACAGTCCGGGCGGCGATCATCTGCCCGCAGCCGGCGCAGGCCCGGTGGCCGGGGGACAGGGGCCTTGCGCTTGCCTTGATATTTAATTTTTGACTGGAATTTATTTTTTTTATCATATCTATTTAAAGATTTAAGATTTATGAATTAAGATTTAAGAAGGACTTTGAAGAAGTTATTAAACCCTGCAGTAGTCTGTGGGCATCATTAGCTATTTTTGCTGAAATAGTAAAATCCTCTTTATTTATATAGCCGATATCTTTTGCTATTAATAACTGGTTTTTTAATTCCGTCAGAGAGCCTTGGGACAAGTAATAAAATTGAATTTTTTCTTTATACCCTTGCCTGCCAAAACCTTCAGCAATATTTGAGGTAACAGATACCGCTGCTCTTCTCATTTGGTTTGTCAGGCCATATATCTCATCTTTTGGGAAATTTTTTGTAATCTTGTAAATATGAATTGCTAATTCGTGACCGTTTTTCCAGGCGACTAAATCTGTAAACGATTTAATTTTTCCTTCATTCATAAATCTTAAATCCTAATTCTTAAATCTAATAAAAATTAACTCGCTGGGACTGTTTTTTCAATATTTTTTAAATCCCCGACTTTTATTTTATCAAGTTGCCCGACAAATTTAGAGGCGTCAAGAATTTCCACCAAAATTGGTTTGCCGGAAGAGGAAAGGTGAATTATAAAATTACCGAATTCCCGGGTGTGGTCAATTTTGCCTCCCGTTATTTCCCAGCTTATTAAATTGGTTTCATGGTCGTAGTACATAGTGTAATGCTAATCTACGAATAAATTCAAATCTACGAATACGAATTACGCGAATAATTACTATTAGTAATTCGCTGATTGACATTTATTTGTAGATTAGAATCATTGTTTCATTGGGTAAAACGTAATAATCCTTATCATCTCATCTTCTTTTTTATAAACCACCTTAATCCTATTCTTTTGCGCGGTTAAATACTTTCCTTTTTTTTCGGCTTTATCGGGCAGTTTCAAAGTTTCTTCTATTTGTTCGCGGGTAAAATAGACTTTATGCTTATTTAGAATATCAAATTTTTTTTCCGCGTATTTAGTAAAGTAAAGCATACTTATTGTATTTATTTAACGAGCACATCCCAATGGGCGTCGCCGTAATCCTCAAACGCATAAATAGCGCCGCTTGGCGATTCCCATTGTTCAGCCCCATCACTTCTCGTCCCAATTTTTTTAAAGTTATCTTTTATATAATTATCAAGATTTGTTCCGGGTCTTAAATCAACTTTATATCCATTGGCGTGACTATAAGTGCCGGTAGAATGGCCTGGCTCCGTACCGCCGGTAATAAATATTTCATTAGCCGCGCAACTTGTGCAATTTACGCCCAGTCTTACTATTTCTTCCAAAGTTTTGTTGTTTATTCCCGTTAAACTGACACAATTGGTGTATGGCCCACCCGAAGGGCAAGAAGGTTTAACGCCAATATTGTTGGTTTTTAATATTTCTTCCCGCGGGGGGCAGCAGCAAAGAACATAGTTTCCTGCCGGTTTAATCCCTTTGCAATTCTCTGATTCTTTAGTCTCCCAAGTAGCGGGATTTTCCCATTTTTCTTTTTCCGCTATGTCTTTGCAAGATTCAGCCACAAATTGGTAATCTGTGTAGCCAACTCCCCATCGGCATTCTTCTAGGCGAACTTCAATCGGTATTTTTTCCACCAACTTTATTTTTAAAGGATTTAATTTAACCAAATCCGGATTTATCTGGTATAAAATCATATAAGAGCATAACATTAAAACCAATCCGGAAAGAGAAGCGCCAATCCAGGCCTTGGCTTCTTTCACCCTTTCCGGACTGCCGCCGGCCGTGAGCCAGATTACCCCGCCGAACATTAGAACTATGGCCGCTAAAATTCCCACAATGCCGATCGCGTAATTATAAATACTGCCGATATATTCTCCTATCCAAGGAACGCAGGTTTTAGTCGGATCATCGGGGCACTCTTTTGGTTCGGAAAAAACAGTAAAGAAAAAGTTGTCAGTCGGATTTGTCCATTTTGTCTGGGCTTTTACCGGCGTATAAAACAAACTGGAAAAAACAAAAGCGCCTGTTTGCAGGATTATTAAAATCAAAAAAATAATAGTAAAAATTTTTGGGAATTTTTTATTAAAAAAGTTAGTACGACGGGACATAAATATTAGTATCCTAATTTAGTTTCGCATTTATTATTATCTACTTTTACCCAACCACCTCCTTCACAAACATCAACACAGGATTGGTTAAGCGGGATAAGGGCATATTTATATTCATATGTATCTGCCGTTAATTTTTTTTCGCAACATCTAAACGGTCCAACCTTTTCTTCTTCTGTGAGTCCGCATTTTGCGTATCCGGTGTCTAAAATACATTTTCCATCTTCCCATTTACATCCGGCTGAATATTTGCAATTTTGTTCATCTGTATAATATTCGCAAGTAATGTCTTCTAATTTTAATTTCGATTTTGGCACAATTTCCGGCGCTATCTCTTTAAAACTCACCAAATCCGGATTGATAGTATTTAAAATCATGTAAGAGCATAAAACTAAAATTAAGCCGGAAATAGAGGCCCCAATCCAGGCCTTGGCTTCTTTCACCCTTTCCGGGCTGCCGCCGGCCGTGAGCCAGATTACCCCGCCAAACATTAAAACCACAGCTGCCAAAATTCCGACAATGCCGATAGCGTAATTGTAGATGGCTTGGATATATTCCCCGATGGTTTTCCCGGTAATGGTATATTTAAGTTCTTCACACTTTTCTTTAGACGTGCCGGGAGGACATTCCACTCTTTGAAATTGGCTATCCGGTATGCTTACTTGCGGGTTGAATTTTACATCATCAGCCGCTTGGATTTTTTTGGGGATAGTAAGTGGGATAATTAAGTAGACCATTTGCAGAATGAAAACGGAGAGAAAAAGTATTAAGAAGATTTTTGGTAGTTTTTTCATAGAATTATATTATTCCTGCCTTCTTTGTCATTCCCGCGAAAGCGGGAATCCAGGTTTAATCCGCAGGAATCTTGATTTGTTAAAATGGTGAAAAACAAGGTGTTCGTGCCATTAGACTCTGGATCCTCGGGTCCCCGGCCAGCTCCCCCGCCACGCTTCGCATAGCGGGGCGTGGCGCTAGCGGGGCAGGCAAGCCCGAGGATGACAGGTGGGAAAATTATTTACCGATAAATCTTATCTTATCATCATTTTTTCTAACTTCAGCTATTATTTTTTTAATCATTTCCTTTGTCACGTCCCGTCCGCCCAAACCGACAATGAAACTCTGAATTTTGCTTTTAACTTTTCCTTGGCCAGCCGCTTTTATGTCGCTGGCTAAAGGGCCGATCTGGCCCAGAGAAATGGATTTATCAATAACCGCGATATATTTGGCCGGTTTTATGATTTTTAAAATTTCCTCGGCCGGGAAAGGCCGGAAAGTTTTTACTTTTAGGACGCCGACTTTGCTATTTAAGAAAGAAGAATTATTCTCGTCCATAACTTCTTTGATAGTGCCGACAACCGAACCCATAGCCGCTAAAATTATCTTCGGATTTTTCGGGCCGTAGTATTCAAGCAAGCCGTTTTCGCATAACGCATAACGCATAACGCATAACGCGGAAGAATTTTTATCATTTGTTTCAGAAAAAATTGTTTTATATTTTTTGTATTCCTCATTGATTACCTTTAAGCTGGAAATTAGGTCATCGTGCAGGTCTTGCCGGATTTCCATATAATGGGCCGGGGTGGCAAAAGCGCCCATAGTTATCGGATTGGCTGGGTCTAAAAATTGGCCGACCCTGGGTTTATAATCGGGCAAATATTTTTTTATTTGTTTAGCTTCGGGGATAACTACCGGTTCATAGGAATGAGTTAAAATATAGCCGTCGATATTTACCATCACCGGTAGGTTTAATTTTTCCGCCACTTTGTAGGCAATAATGTGCTGGTCAACCGCTTCCTGATGATTTTCCGCGAAAAGCATAATCCAGCCGGCGTCGCGAATAGTCACGGCGTCTTGCTGGTCATTCCAGATGCTTATAGGAGCCGAAACCGCCCGGTTAGCGCAGGTTATTACCACAGGCAGGCGCATGCCAGCGATATTAAAAATAACTTCGGTCATCAGAAGCAGGCCCTGGGAAGAGGTGGCGCTATAGACTCGCGTTCCGGTGGCGCTGGCGCCAAGAATAATAGATGCGGCCGCAAATTCGCTTTCCGCCCGAACATATTCATATTTGGCCTGACCGTCAGCTTTAAACTTAGCTAGATCTTCCACAATATGGGTTTGCGGAGTAATAGGGTAAGCGGAAATGACCGCCGGGTTGATGTTTTTTATTGCCAGGGCGATGGCATGAGAACCCTCCAAAATTTGGGATTTAGATGATTGAATATTTTTTGACATACAATTTAAATATTTTGGATTCTTAGGAATTTTACGATTCTTGCGATTCTTAGGAATTTTAAATATCCCAAAGATCCTAAAAATCTCAAGAATCCCAAGAATCTCACTTCTTGTCTAATTCCATTATAATCGCTTTAACCGGGCATTCGGCGGCGCAGACACCGCAGCCCTTGCAATAATCATAATCTATTTTTGGTTTTGGTTTTCCTTCTTTATTGTTTATCATCTCGACGGCGCCTTCCGGGCAAACTCTTGAGCAAATTCCGCAACCAATACATTTATTCAAATCGATTTTCGGCTTAAATGTCCGCCAGCCGCCGGTTTTATTTTTCATGGTTGATCCCGGTTTTGCGGTTATGTTAATTTTCATACTCCTACGAATTACGAATTAATTACGAATATACGAATACTATTTTAAGAATTGTAAGCTTTGGTTACGGCTTTAACGTTTTTTTCTATTATATCCTTGCCCTTATCTTTAAATTTTTGTTTTATAGCTTTTTTAAGGCCGTCTAGGCTGACTAATTTCGTTGCTTTGGCAAAAGCCCCCAGAATTATGGTATTAACAATATTTTTGCCGATTATTTCCAAAGCGATTTTTGTGGCGTCCACAGCGTGAATATTTTTTTCCGGCAAATTTATTTTAAGCTCGTTTTTATTTTTCGTTGTGTTTACTATAACCAAAGTGTTTTCGCCGGCGCCTTTGGCGACATCAACGGTATTAAGCAAAGAGGAATCCTGGATTATTAAAACATCGGGTTCATAAACATGCTCTCTGATTCTGATCGGTTTGTCGTCAATGCGGGCAAAGGATTCAATCGGAGCGCCGGTTCTTTCCACGCCAAAAGAAGGGAAAGCCTGGGCCTGTTTCCCGTCGGCAAAAGCCGCGATGGCGATTAATTCGGCGGCGGTTACCACACCCTGCCCGCCGCGGCCATGAATTCTAATTTGTTTCATATAACACTAATTTACACGAATAAAAACTAATAAAACGAATTCCACAAATCTTTAATTTATGATTTTCATGTTAAGTGGTTAAACTCAATTATTTTATCAATTCCTCAATTATCTGGATGAATAAATCATAGGGGATGTCGCCTTCAATTTTATAGCCGTTTATAAACCAGGTCGGCGTGCCCCTTATTTCCAAAGACTGCCCATCCGCATAATCTTTTTTTATGTCGTTTAAATATTTTTCATTGCTTAAGCAATCGTTAAATTTTGTTATATTCGCTCCGATTTGATTGGCAAAATCAGGCAACTGGTTTAACTCAAATTTTCCCTGCTGGGCGTAAAGTTTGTCATGCATCAGCCAGAACAATCCCTGCTCTCCGGCGCAACGCCCGGCTAAAGCCAGGTTTACCGAATTTTCATAAATCGGATAGTCCCTGAATATTATTTTAACATCATTTTTATATCTCAAGCTGATTTCCCGGATATTAAAAAATGAATTTTGGCAAAGCGGACAATCAAAATCGGCGAATTCCACGATTGTAATTTTAGGTTTGGCCGAACCAAGCCAATAGTTGTTAGCGCCGGTTATTGTTGGGTTGATTTTGGGCGCTTGATATTGGCTTAAATCAGCCAGCATTTTATCATTTTGCCATTGGCCGCTTTTCATCCGGTTGGCCGTATCAGCAATATAAAAAATTAAAGCCACAAGGACAATCAGAAATAAAGTGAGAAAAAGTATAAGCAAAATTCCCCACCATTTTGTATACCATTTTTTTTGTCCGGTTTCCATTGCTAAAATAGTGAATTTTATCTATGATAAAGATATGGATTTATGCACTTGAGTTAGTCAGTTATCTAAGTACTAACCCAGAAGTTAATTCTATATTTCTTGAGTTATTTCCTACAAATCCACAAATCCACTACAAATTTACAAATATTAATTGAATAATGATTATAAAATTTGTAGATTTGTGAAAAGATTTGTAAATTTATGGGAGATTAAGGTAAAAATTATTACATTTATTTTGGTAATTGAATTATGTGCCCATTTAAAGGCGTAAGTCTTATAATATTATATCATTTTTCCTATGAATAAACAAAATCATAAATTGAAACATACGGAGCTGGAAAAGAAGGTGGAAGAAAAGTATAGGAAGAGAGACAGGAAAAAAAGGCTAAAAATGAAAGTGAGCGGGGCTAGTGTGCGGAATTTGCAAAGGATTATCAAAAATAAATGATGCTTGATAAGTATAAGCAAAAACGGGATTTTAAAAAAACCTCGGAACCGAAGGCCAAAGTTAAAAAAACCAATTTTTCCCGTTTTGTTGTCCAGAAACATCAAGCTCGCAACCTGCATTATGATTTCAGGCTAGAGATGGAGGGCGCGCTAAAGTCCTGGGCCGTGCCCAAGGGCGTACCAGGGAAAAAAGGAATAAAAAGATTAGCGGTTCGGGTGGAAGATCATCCGGTTGATTACATTAATTTTTTTGGTGTCATTCCCGAAGGGGAATACGGAGCGGGGATAGTGGAAATTTGGGACAAGGGAAAATGGGAATTAGTTGAAGGTAGTTTAAAAAGTGGAAGTTTTAAATTTAATTTGCTTGGCAAAAAATTAAAAGGCCAATATGTCTTAGTGCGGTTCAAGGATAAAAAGAATTGGCTGATTTATAAAACATAAAAGAATTTAGACAAATTCACAAATTTGTTTATAAATATACACAAATTACAAATAAGAAATACGGAAACACACAAAAACACACGGCCTTCGGCCTCAAAACACAAAAACATAAGTGTTTTCCGTGTTTTAGTGTTTTTGTGTCTTTGCGAAAAGAAAGAGTTTGTTTGGTATTTGTGAATTTGTATAAAATTTGTAATTCGTAACATTATGGAAATATTATCCTGGAATGTTAATGGTATAAGGGCGGTCGCGCGCAAAGGCTTTTTGAATTTTTTAAAAAAGCAAAAACCGGATATTTTATGTCTGCAGGAAATTAAAATTTCTGATATTGCCCGGCTTAAAGAAAATTTTGATTTTGGGGGTTATAAAGAGTATTGGCATCCGGCCGAGCGGCCGGGATATAGCGGCACGGCGATTTTAGTAAAAGAGGGGTTGGCGACAAAAATTTTACCTTATTTAGACTGGGATAATGAGGGCCGGGTTCAGGTTCTGGACTGCGGCTTTTTTTATTTAGTTAATGTTTATTTCCCTAATGCTAACCATGAATTATCTCGTTTGGATTTTAAATTAAAGTTTAATGATAAGCTGTTAAAATATTTAAAAAAGCTGGAAGAAAAGAAGCCCCTTATTATAACCGGTGATTTTAATGTGGCGCATGAAGAAATTGATTTGGCTAGGCCGAAAGACAATATCGGCAACCCTGGGTTTACCCATGAGGAACGAAATTGGATGACTAAATTTTTAAGCTCCGGTTTTATAGACACTTTCCGTTATTTTAATAAAAATAAAGTCCAGTATTCTTGGTGGAGTTATCGATTTAGCGCCCGGGCCAGGAATATCGGCTGGCGGATTGACTATTTTTGCGTTTCTGCTAAATTTATAAAACAGGTAAAAAGAGCGTTCATTTTCGAAAAAATTCATGGTTCTGACCATTGCCCGGTTGGAATCGAAGTAGAATAAAAATCCAAAAGGAGGGGAATATGTGCCGTCAAACGGATGAGGAAAGACCACAATCGGATTTGGAAGCAATACCTCCGGACGACAGGCCGGTAGTTGAAGAGGAAGACGAAGATGAATATCCTTATCTTGGCGGGCCCTCTTAACTTTCGGCCCGCAACCAGCAAACACAAAAACATGCCCGAAGAACGAATCTTCGGGCATTTGATTTTTAAGGAATTTTAGGATAGTATTAAGATATAATTGTAATTTGAATTATATGTACGACCATAAAAAAATAGAGGAAAAATGGCAGAAGAAATGGGATGAAGAGAGACTGTATGAAACCAAAGACGATAAAAAAAAGAAAAAATATTACATTTTGGATATGTTTCCTTATCCGTCCGGAGCCGGGCTGCACGTCGGGCACCCCAAAGGTTATATTGCCACGGACGTTTTTGCCCGGATGAAGATGATGCAAGGATATAATGTCTTGCACCCTATGGGCTGGGACGCTTTCGGCTTGCCAGCCGAGAATTACGCGATTGAAAATAAGGTTCATCCCAGAGTAGCCACAGAAAAAAATGTAAAAGTTTTTAAAAATCAGCTCTTAAAACTTGGCTTTACTTATGACTGGGGCAGAGAAATTAACACGACTGACCCCGCCTATTATAAATGGACGCAGTGGATATTTTTGCAGATGTTTAAAAAGGGCTTAGCTTATGAGTCTTATGAGCCGATAAATTGGTGTCCATCCTGCCAAACCGGACTGGCTAATGAGGATTTGGAAGACGGCAAATGCGAACGCTGCGGTTCGGAAATTGAAAGGAAGCCGATGCGGCAATGGGTTTTGAAAATTACGGATTATGCCGAGCGCCTGCTTAATGATTTAGAAAAATTGCCGGACTGGGAAGAATCAATCAAGGAAATGCAGAAGAATTGGATTGGACGATCAGAAGGAGCAGAGATAGATTTTCAAATCAAAAATAGTGATGAAGCTATTCCGGTTTTTACCACCAGAATTGATACGATTTTTTCTGGAACTTTTTTAATTCTTGCTCCAGAGCATAGGTTGGTGCAAAAAATTACCACCAATGAACAAAAAAAAGAAGTTAATGGCTACATAAAAAAAGTTGCCAGCATGTCCGATTTAGAGAGGACTGAATTAAATAAAAATAAAACAGGTGTTTTTACGGGGACTTATGTTATTAATCCGGCTACGGGAGACGAGATGCCTGTTTGGATTTCCGATTTTGTTTTAGTTGGCTATGGCACTGGCGCGGTTTTTGCCGATGCCCACGATGAGAGAGATTTTGAAATGGCCAAAATTTACAATTTGCCCCTAAAAGTTTCTATCCGTCCAAAAGATAAAGATTCTAAATTGTGGGAAAGAGTAAAGAGCTTGGGAGAATGTTTTTCCGGAGAAGGAATATTGGTTAATTCAGGAGAGTTTGACGGCTTAACCTCGGCTGAAGCGCGACCAAAGATTATAGAGTGGCTGGAAAAACAAGGCAAGGCAAAGAAAACAGTTAATTATAAACTTCGCGACTGGGTGTTTTCGCGGCAGAGATATTGGGGCGAACCGATTCCGATTATTCATTGCGACAAATGCGGAGCTGTCGCCGTTCCGGAAAAGGATTTGCCGGTAAAGTTGCCGGATGTGAAAAATTATGCGCCGACCGGAACAGGCGAATCGCCTTTGGCTAATATCAAAGACTGGGTAAGCACTAAATGCCCTAAGTGCGGCGGGCCGGGAAAACGCGAAACCAATACGATGCCGCAGTGGGCCGGCTCCTCCTGGTATTGGCTAAGATATATTGATCCGAAAAACGATAAGGCGCTGGTAGATAAGAAAAAAGAAAAATATTGGTCGCCGGTTGATTTTTACGTGGGCGGGGCCGAGCATGCCACCAGGCATTTAATCTATGCTCGTTTTTGGCATAAGTTTTTATTTGACCTCGGCGCTGTCAATTATTCTGAACCATTTACGCGCTTGCAGCATGTCGGCTTGATTTTAGCCGAGGACGGGCGGAAAATGAGCAAGCGCTGGCACAATGTAATCAATCCCGATGATATCGTGGAAAAATACGGGGCTGACTCCATGCGGGTTTATGAAATGTTTATGGGGCCGTTTTCCCAGCCTTGCGCTTGGAGCACTAACGGTTTGATCGGGGCGAGGAAGTTTTTGGAAAAAGCGATAAAGATAAAAGCTAAAATCGGAAAAGCGGAAAATGATAGGGAGTTAAGCAATCTGCTTCATAAAACCATTAAGAAAGTGGGTGATGACATAGAGGAGTTTAAATTAAATACTGCCGTCAGCGCCATGATGATTTTGGCGAACAAGATGGAAGAAGCGGAAAAAGTTGACATTATTCATTATTCATTATTCATTATTCTTTTAGCGCCGTTTGCTCCGCATTTAGCTGAAGAATTGTGGCATGAGTTGGGTAATCACCGCCAAGGCGGGACAGGTAAAGAAAGTATTTTTAAAGCCAAATGGCCGGAGTATGATAAAAAATTAGTAAAAGACGAGACCATAAATCTGGTTATACAAGTCAATGGCAAATTGCGCGATACTATCCTCGCGGCGGCTGATATTTCCGAAAAAGAAGCTAAAGAAGAAGCGATGAAAAGCGAGAAAGTGAAGAAATGGCTAGAGAGGAAAGAAATTGTTAAAACTATTTTTGTAAAAGGGAAGCTGATAAATATTGTTATTAAATAAATTGCTTTCGCCGGCTGGCGGATTATTAAACTGATTATTGGCTGGGGGGGGGGATTACTTAAAGCAGCTAAATAGTTAAATAGTTGATTAGTTTTTTAATCAGAAACCCGTTTAACTAATTAACTATTTAACTAAGCGCCTAACCTATGTTCAAATATTTTAAAGGCAGAATTTCCCACGGGTTTGTTTCCCTTTATTCCGGCCGGATGGTTTTGCGCATTACCGACGGATTGTTAGGGTTATTTTTGCCGATTTTTTTATACGAATTATTTAACCTCAATTTAAGGTTCGTAATTTATTATTATCTTATCGGCAATCTGTTGTACGGCCTGACCGTTGCTTTGGGGGCCAAGCATTTGAACAAAGTGGGCCTGCGCCGATCTTTATGGGTAAGTATAATTTGGGGGGCTGTTTTTTACTTTATATTTTATCTTCTCGACCGGAAAGTTAACTCTTCCGAATGGCTTTGGAATTACAAAGAAGTGTTTTTTTTCCTCGCTTTATCTATATTTTTTCTTACTATTCACCGTATAATGTACTGGATACCGCTCCATACCGATTTGGCTAAATTTACAAGCAAAAGCAACCGGGCGAAACAGCTCGGTTTAATGGAGGCTACGGCTATTTCTTTGGGCGCGATTACGCCTTTAATCGCCGCCTGGATTTTATTCCATTATAATTACGCCATTTTTTTTTTATTTAGGATTAAAAA
>JAQTRU010000004.1:21606-47300 GCA_028711655.1 Patescibacteria group bacterium | reverse complement strand
TAGCTCCAGAGCGACCTTAACCTTAAATGGCGTTGGATGCTTGCGTTTGATATTACCCATAGATTTAGACTAATTATGCCAATATCTATATCTTAGCATACTGTCTAAATTTTGGGGTTAGGCTTAACCCGTCATCGTCATCAGCCGCGAAGTCGACGAACCCGTCACCGAGATTCCGCCGGAAGTGAGGAGGAGACTCATCCTCTCCCACCTTGAAGACAACGATATCCCCGACGAGGTGCTGGAAGCCCTCGGCATCAAAGACGCCGTCGCCGGCATCCAGGAAACCCTCGGAACCAAACCCGCCATCACGGAAGGAGGAGAAGGGGAGAAGGAAGAATCCTGATTCTCTCTTCATCCTATTAAAACACAAGCCTGCTTTACTTCGGTAAACGCAGGCTTCTTTTTTTAGCTAAAAACAAAAAACCCCCAAGGGGGTGGCCAGAGGGCCCTGCACAATTTCTCCGCCTATCGGCGGATCAATCTGCAGGGTAAAAATCGTCCGCCTCTTTTGCTTTGTAAAAGGGCGGATTGCTCTCTCACACGCTCGCAAAACCCTCTTTTCTTTTTCTGCAACACCATGTCTTTAATTTTGGTGAATGAGACAAAAATGGGTGGCTAGAGAGAATTGAACTCTCGTCATCTGCGCCACAAGCAGATGTTCTACCATTGAACTATAGCCACCATGATATAATTATTTTACTCTTACATCTTTATTATGCACTAAATAATGACAATTGCGACATAACCAGACTAAATTATCTATTTTATAATTCTTTCTATCACTATCTTTGTGATGGATAATTAAAACTCTTTTATCTTTTATGCCACAAATCTTACACCTGGGAAAAATTTTATTTTCCCTCATTATACGATAATAGATAAACTCACCTCCGCGCCAATTTGAATGAAGTTCGCCAATATAATACTTATTTCTCCATATGGTTTGGCATCTTTTACTGCAAAAGAATTTTTGACTTTTTGAAGCTCTTAACTCTTTCGGCATTTTCCAAACTTCTTTACCGCATATTTCGCAAATAACATATTTACCTTTTCTCTGACCTTGATATTGGCATTTCTTAGAACAATATTTACCATATCCCAGCTTTTTATGGCTCGGCTTAATATGAAAATTTTTACCGCATATTTTACACTTTACAATAGGCATATATCCTTATTATAGAGCGAATTACCAGTAATGTCAAACAACAGCTTTGTGGATACTTCTACTTGTCTAACGTTGTACTATAGACACCCCTTCAGGGTTTATTCTAATTTTTTAATCTATCCGCTACAAACTATAAAAATAAATTTTATCTTTCCCATCTTCTAAAACTTCTTCCGGCTTTATTTCGGGAAAAGGAAACTGATAGCTGATAATCTTTAAACCCGGTTTGCCTTCCGCCTTGATTTTATCCTCTAACTTCTTCATCGTCAAGTTATTTAAATAGCAGTATAGGACATCGGCCTGGCTTAAATCAACTTTAAAAATATCTTTCTTTTTTATGATAATTTTACTCTTGCTTAAGCTGTTTTGGATTCGGGCAATCAGATAGGGCAGGAAAGAATACTCAAAACCGACCAGTTTGGCTTTGGGGAATTTTTTCCGGGCGGCGCGCAAGAATCCGGCTTCGCCGCAGCCCAATTCGTAAATAACCCCGTCTTCTTTTAATTCCAGCTTGGCAATAATTTTTTTAATAACTTCTCTTTTGGTGGAAATAAACGGGGCAAAGCCGCGAAAAATGATATTGTAAAATTGAATCAGAAAAAACACCGCAAAAACAATAAAAAAGAGCATAGTAATAATTTGAACGGCCAAACTTAAATAATTCATATGATTAGGGGGCTGTCGTCAAATGTGCTTTTGAAGCGAAAATTTTAAAAATCGAGAAAAATTTTTCAAGAAATTTTTGAGGTTTATATGGAATATAAGCTGAAAAAATTTTTGAAGAATTTTACCGATTTTTGGAATTTGCAGCCAAAATGACATTTGGCGACAGTCCCTCATTTAAAAATAATCCGTACGCCCAGAGGGAGTCGAACCCCCATAACCAGCTTAGAAGGCTGGTGTTCTATCCGTTGAACTATGGGCGCAAAATATAAATCCCGATTACTCGGGACATATTAAATAATAGCAAAAATAAAGGAAAAAGTCAATGTAATTCGCAAAACTATGTCTAATTATAGCTCTTACCGCAGACAACAAATCTGTAGTTTGCGTAAAATAATTTCTAATTTATCCGTCATTTTTATATTATTTTATCCCGCCACTTAATTTTAATTAAATAGTGGGCGGGATCCCGCCTGCCCCGCTCCTGCGGCGGCTTAGGCGGTGATTATTTTATTTTTAAACTTCTCTGCCTCACCGCTTCAAATAAAATTATGGCCGCGCTTACAGAAACATTTAAAGAATCAATCTTGCCGGCCATGGGAATCCTGATTTTTTCTTTAGCCGCAGAGAGCCAGCCCTGGCTTAGGCCCGGATGCTCCTCGCCCATTATAATCGCAGTTGGCCCCTTATAATCAGCTTCCGTATATAATTTTTTCGCTTCCGGAGTGGAGGCCAAAGATCTAATTTTATTTTTAGCCAGCCACTCTTTAATTTCTTCCGCTCCGGTTACCGCTACCTGATTGGTAAAAACCGCGCCGAGGCTGGCCCGAATAATATTGGGATTATAAATATCGGTTTTCGGGTCAGCCACAATTACGGCGTCAACTCCGGCCGCGTCCGCGCTGCGCAGAATCGCGCCCAGATTGCCCGGCTTTTCTAAAGACTCTAAGATTATAATTAAAGGATTTTTATTTAATTTAATTTCATCCAGCTCTAAATATTTTGGTTTGCCTAAGGCCAAAAATCCGTCCGGATTTTCCCGATAAGAAATTTTTTCAAAAACTGCCGAGACAACGGGCGTAATCATTTCTTCCGAAAGGCCGGCTATTGTTTTACTCCCGGCAAAATCTTGGGAGTAAAACAATTCAATAATTTCCAATCCGGCTTGACGAGCCATCTCTATTTCCTGCCGGCCTTCAATTATAATCAATCCTTCTTTTCTTCTTTCTCTCGGTTTCCGCAGCTTTATTGTTTCTTTAATTTTTGGATTTTGAGCGCTAGTTATTGTTTCCCTCATAAAACATAAATAATTATTTAATCGCCACATTCCTTCTGTCATTCCCGCGGCTTTTAGTCCCCATGAAAACGGGGAGGGAATCCAGTCTGCCTGCCGGTAGGCAGGGAGAGAACCGCACTAATTATAAATTATAATAATAGCCTGCAAAATGTCTGTGCTATTTAGCCCTAGATTCCGGATAGGCTTCGCCTTCCGGAACGACAAAGAAGGGCGCGTTATGCGTTATGCGTTATGCGTTCCACGTTACGCGCTATGTGTTACGCGACTTTTTCTCTTTTGAATAAGCAAAGTAAGAATAACCAATCGTGCCGAATAATAATATAACCATAGCGGCGATAAACACGGGTAAACGCCAGCTAATCGGCAAGAAAGAATCAAGGGTGATTAAAAGACCGGCGAGCATAAAGGCCTTACCGCCGAAGCGATGGGTCTTGTCCCAAACTTCCTCGGAAGACAGCGTCCAGGGCGTACGGATGCCGACAAACCAATTACTCTTGATTTCTTTCATATAAATGCCGATAACTATAAAAAGCAGGCCGACTCCGACTGGCACAATAACGCCGATGGGAAGATTGTGCCCCAAGCCGTTCAGACTGGTGGCAAAATAAAGGATGGCCATAAAAACAATTATGATGCCCTTGAAAATATGGTAAACTTTTCGGAACTGGCCATATCTTTCTTTTTTCGGATCAATAAAAGGCAGAAACATAAACAATAAATACATGCCCGCCATCACGGCCGGGATAATAAAAGCGGAAGAGCGCGGACCCCAGCTGTCCACTTCCCCGGCAAAATTCCAATGCGTCGGCACTCTCTCCGGAAAATGAGCATAAAAATAAAACGAAGAAATTGCTGTCGCTAATAAAATTAAAAGCGGCAAAATTTCTGTTTTTATGGTTGGTTTAATAGGATTTGGCATAAAAGTATAGCGGGACTTTCACCGAAGAACCTCTTTCGGGGATAAAATTTCATAATTTTGAGGAAATTTTGGGCCGAATACGGGATTCGGCGACATTCCCATAAACCAAATTTTCCTAATTTTTAAATTAAAATATTTGGAACATTTGATTAAGGCGGTTAAATCGAACATTTGGACAACCATTTAAATTATACCATGCCTAAAATTTTTGCCAAAACAAAGCCCGATATCCGATATCAGGCTCTGTTTTTTAATAAAAATGGAGTATTGTTTAGTTTTGGCGCCACCAAAATGCCAATTTCTAGTTTTTGGGGTTTAAAATTGCGTCTATTTCCTCCTGCGTAAGCTGGTTGCCTTTCTTTTCTTCCGCTATGCCTAATTCTTTCTCTATGGTTCTTTGCGGATCCAAAATGAAATTAACTTCATCCTGGCTGTAACCATCGTTTTTTATTTCTTCTTCGGTTTTTTTGTTTAATTCGCTTCTCTTTTCTTCAACTTTTTGGCCAATATAGGCCTCTAGTTTTTTCTGCTCCTCTTCTGTTAATTCCTGCTGGCTCTTTTTTTTGCCGATTATATCCTCTATCTGCTCTTCCTGATATTTCGGGCTAAACCGATTTTTTATGTATAAAATGCCAAAAACTATAGCTACTGCCAAGACAACAACCAATAAAATTTTTAAAGCTGTTTTGGGATGCATAGGTTTAATTTAAATAAAAAAATAATAATATAAAAAATAAAATTAGTCTGAAATTTATAACTTCTTATATTATATCACAAAACAAACAAAAATCCAAGAACGAGCTTGGATTTTTTACTATTTGCGAAAAAGGGGTAAATTTTACGGAAAAACAGGAATTAACAGCTTTAAAAACTGAATAATTTAATTGTTTGCGCTATCTCTTCTTTTATGCCCTTGATGCAATCATATTTTTTTGCTTCTTCTCTGTTAACCCAGGCGTAATCGGTAAAACTCCCGCTTTCCGGCTTTACTTCTCCGCCTTTATATTCAACCGCGAATTTTACCAATATCACGGGAATCCCATCGGATCTGACAAAAGCTACGCTATTTATATATTTAAAATTATTTTCTATTTCCACCCCGGCTTCTTCCCTGGTTTCTCTAATTAATAAATCTTCTACGGCATTTTCAAAATCAAGCACATCGCCATTTATTCTCGTTGGCCGGTTTAAATCCATGTCTTCCCATTCTAATTTTCCGCCCGGCACCGCATATTTTCCCGGATGGACCTTTTCTCTCTCGTCCCTTTTCAAAATTAAACACCTCTTGTCGCTTTTCCGATAAACAACCACGTTGGCCACAAAATAAAAAAGTTTATTTATCTTGGCTTTATCCAAACTTATTTTAGTCGCGGGCATATTTTTTTGCCCCCTTTCGGCAAAGGCCTGCCTGCCGGTAGGCAGGGGGTTAGGGGGATTTTTTAGTCACGGCAGAGTCTTCTGCCTGGCAGCAGTCTCTTGAATAAAGGGCTGCTGCTTGATCAAAATTATGAATTAATTTTTAATAATTTCCATCGCTTTGCCATTAATCAAGGCATCGGCGATTTTTTTATAAGCCGAAGATAATATTCTTTGATAAGTGCTTTGCGAGGTATTCATTTTTTTGGCCGCTTCTTTCTGTTCAAAATTATTTATATGTCTTAGGCGGTAAGCTTCCACTTCCTCAACGGTTAATTTCACAATCTCAAGATCCCTCATGGGCACGCCTTGAGGTTTGAAATAAGTAATATTCGGGTTAAAGCTAATTTTTCGGCAAAGCCTTGGTCTGGGCATAGATATTGAAAAATATGATAAATTTGCTATTATTTACTTAATGAAAGAGGGCTGCCCGGCCTCCGCAAGGAAGGCCGGTCCCAAACGCCTTCTTTTATTTTTTTAAGGACTTTTTTTCGGCTCTGACGGCTTCTAACTCTTCTTCAAGCATCTTTTCTTCTTCATCTAAGGATTGCTGTTGGTTTTTGGGAGAACGAAAAAAGCTTCTCCAACCAAAACCGCGGCCGCCCCATCCCGTTCTCATTCCGCCGCCGCAAGGTCCCAAACCGCGGCCGGTCATCGGCCCTTGTCCCATTGGACCTGTTCCATTTAATCTAGGCATATATTTTCATTTAATCTTTAATTATAAAGGCAATTCGACCTTTTTATCTTGCCTATTATGAATATACACCCAAAACTATTTCTTGTCAAGGGCTAGGCATGCCCCGGACCAAATGTAGAAATTTATTTTAGATCTTTAGATTCCCTGTCGTTTCGTCTCGCCCCTTGAAGTCCCGAGTTTGCCGAGGGACGAAGTTGGTTCAACCCCGCTCTTCGCGAAGGGCGGGAATAAGCCCCTTTAGTTAGGGGGGCTTGCCTACCGGCAGGCAGGGACTAAAGGGGATTTTTCCTCCCCCTTGCCAAGGGGGAGGTTAGGGGGGGGCAAGACGAACGAAACGGGTGAAGATGAAGAGAATATTGATACATCCAACTAAGCTTTATTTTTGGTTTTTAGCCAATAGGCGGCCAAATAGGTGGAAATAGGCATGGACAAAGCCACGCCGACGCTGCCGACCAAAGTCCTTACTATTTCGGTCGCGACCATTTCGTTGTTTACGACTTGGCTAAAGGTCAGGAAGGGCTCCTGCTTTATGGCAAAGAGAAGCAGGAGAGGCAAAGAAGCTCCGGCGTAAGTTAGAAAGAGAGTGTTAACCATTGTTCCCAAATGAGTATTGCCAACTTTATAAGCCAGGGCAAAAACCTTGTCTGACGGCAATTGCGGATTAGCTTCTTCGATCCTTTTAACGGTTTCCATTTGCCCGACAATTATATCATCCAAAACCCCGATAGTTCCGATTAGCATTCCGGCAAGCAAAAGGCCTTTGAAATTAATCGCTTGCTGGCCAATCCCCATTAGAAAAGCCGCTTCTTCCTGGGCCAGTCCGGTTAAACGGGCCAAGCCGGTAAAAATTATTGATAACAGCAAAGTGATGATTAAAGAAAGTAAAACGCTGATAATGGCCAGATGCGATTTTCTGTTCCAGCCTTCGGTTAAATAAATTATCACCGCCAAAATAGCCAACGAGCCGAAAATACTTACAAGCAAGGGGTCGTCTCCGGCCAAAATCCTGGGCAGGATAATTTTAATGATTATAAAAAAACTTATTGCGAGACTAACTAACGCTTTGAATCCCTTCATCCTTCCGATAGCGATAATTATTAATGTAAAAAGAAAAGCCAAAAAATACAAATATCCCCTTCTGACAAAATCTATAATATAAAATTGTTCATTATCGCCTTCTTGAGTTGCGCTCCTTTGCACAAGCACCCGATCATCTTCTTTATAAATATTGGCGTTAGCCACAATTATTTCGGAAATTCCCTTATAAATTATTTCCCGCTCTTTCCATTCCCCCTCCAAACCTTTCAAAAGAATATCTTGCTGAATAATCTTCCCGCCCTTTTCTCCTGTAATTTCCCGCTCTTCTAAAATTTCAATGACTCTGGCTTCAAAAATTTCATCAGCCACAACCCCGTAATCTTCCGAAAATTCCTGGGCGAAAACGGTTGTTGAAAAAAATAAGACAAATAAAAACAAAACAAAAAATATTTTTTTATATTTTTTACGCATAAATTTAAAAGTAAAAATTGGCGGCGTCAATGTCTTTGATTCCGAACTAAAAATATTTCAAATTAACCCCCTTGTTCTGAAATTAAGGAAAAAAGGTTAATCCTAAATGGTTTGATATTTCCGAATCAATTCTTGTAAAAATATCAGCTTACTAATCTTTTTTAATTAAAATTTTTCTAATTTGCCTTATTAACAGATAAATACTTCCTGCTATAATTGACCAAAAAATGATTAATGCGAGTAAAAACCCCTGCGAATTGTGCAGGTTTAGTTTTACCAATAGGGGAAGAAACGGTAGTTGCGATTTTAAATAATCAAAAGACTTGTTATATTTGGGGTTTAAATTTGTTTCAAGATAGGGAAATTGTTTTTTAAGATCATTAATTACCGCATTGAGTTTTTCCTCCATATATTTTTTTGCTTCCGGATTAGCTTCGGTAAATTCCGCCTCACTCAATTCTGGTTCAATCTCAATAAATTTTGCTCTTGCCCACCAGATGCCGACATCAACATTATCAAAAGAAATTGACATAAAAGGCACATCGTCTTTCTCAAAATATATTCTTCTCCTTAGATCATGAACGGTTAATATTGGTCGCATTGAATACGCCTCTAATCCTAATTTTTCTAATTGTTCCTTAAAATTTGAACGATCAGAAAATTTTACAATTCCAATCATGGGGTGCTGGTCATCGCGAGTTTTTATTTCTTTAGGATATTCAATGTCAAATTTTAATTCACCACGCTCTAATTCATTATCCGATATGTTATTAATTTTTATTTGCATTAATTCTCGTCCACTTTTTGGATCATCTGGATTAGTCAGATTAATTCTTTTTCGGAGGCGAACTCCGCTTTGCATTGAAATAAGTTTTAAATCAGGAGTATCAAAATAAGTATCGGTAAATTGTTCATTATTATAGTATGCGGTGAGTGATGAATCTAGCGATTGAACAAACTCTTTGTTTTCAATATATCGTCTATATAAATATTCCCAAACTTCATCGGCTTTATTCAGAGGGACAAAAATTTTATCCTCTTGTTCTATTCTAAGATCATCAAAATAGTTAATGTCTATGGTTTTTATTTGCGCATTAGATATGGTAAAGATGGAGCTAAATAAAAATAAGCAGGCTAAGATAATAATTTTAGTTGTTTGGCGAATCATAAACTTAAAAAGTATAAACGTTCAAAATTAAACATTCGGCGGAGAGGGAACCCAAACCCTCGAAGGGTTTTCGCCCTTGCCTCTTTTTCTCGACCCCGCAAGAAAGCGGAGGGAGTGAGATTCGAACTCACGGTCCGCTTGCGCAGACAACGGTTTTCGAAACCGTCCCATTCGACCACTCTGGCATCCCTCCGCTCTTCTGCGGGGCAAGGCGGTACCTTTCTGCCAAGGGCAGAAGGCAGGACTCGAGCCACCCCTCCTCGTCAAGTAAATAATATAATTTTAAAATTTGTTCTATTGCTTTTTTGTTAATTCCTTAATTTCTTCTTTTCTCAACGGCCGCCACTGCTTTTCCGGCAAATCCCCTAATTCCAAACTGCCGATAGAAAATCTTATTAAATCTTCCACTTCCATTCCCATTGCTTTAAACATTCTTCTTATCTGCCGCTTTTTTCCTTCGGCTAAAATTATCTCAAACTTGTTATCCCCGATATATTTAATTTTTTTTACCACAACGATTCCATCTCCTTCGCCTATATCAACCCCCTGTTTAAAAACACTTTCAATATCTTTGGTTTTTAATTTTTGATTTTTGGTTTTGACAATGTACTTTTTCTCATGCCCAAACCTGGGATGAGTAATCCTTTGCGCTAAATCCCCGTCATTAGTAAGCAAGATCAGGCCCCGGCTGTCTTTATCCAGCCGGCCAGCTATAAAAAGCCGCTCTTTCCGTCCGATAAGGCTAAAAATGTTCTTTTCGCCGGAAAACCGGCGGCTGGTGCAGGTATAACCAACCGGCTTATTCATTTTTATATAAACTTTCTCTTTTGGCAAGCCTATATTTTCTTTGCCAATTTTTATTTCATCTTTCTCTCCGGCCTTCATGCCCGGGCGAGCGATTTTCCCATTAACAAAAATTTTGCCTTGTTTTATCAGCTCTTCCGCCTTGCGCCGGGAACAATATCCGGATTCAGCAATAAATTTTTGTAATATTATTTTCATTTAGTTTAAACTTGTTTAAAAATATATGTTTTCGTAAACTGCAGAAAACACAAAAAACACAAAAATACTCTTACTTAGTCGTGTGTTTTCGTGTTTTCGTGTTTATATTTATTAGTATCATGCGCATCCATTCGTATATTTGTATCTGCTAAGCTGACTATCGCCACCATTACCCAAAACATCACGGCTAAATCATTTTTAAAATAAGGCACATCAACTAAACCATGCGCTATTATCACGACCATTGCGCATAATAACCCTAAAATAACAAACTTGTCTTTATTACCCCTAACAGCTAAAAGCTTAAAGCTAACAGCTAAATATTTCCCAATAATCCAACTAAACAACAATACCCCCGCCAGTCCCAATTCAGACCAGAAATTCAAAAAAATATTGTGGGGATATAAATAAATCTCTGTCGGTTGCCAGACTTTGGCCCGATATTCGGCGTTAAAAACGGTTTTTCTGTGCCAATCCGGATCATTGTAATCCCTAAGAAAAATACCCTCCTGGTGATATGGCGCTATGGATTTCTGATAATTGGCCAGCCCGGATCCGCTAATTAAACGGCTATCTTTAAGCATTTCCCAAGTCTCCTTCCATTGCTGCTGCCTTATCTGCAAAGATTTGCTATATATGGTTTTCTCCAAAGCAAAATTCCGCAGAGGGAGGTAAGCTAAAATTCCCATAGCAACGGCTAAAGCAAAAATTATTATTCCCCACTTCATTCTTTTCCCGCCGGCCAAAAAGATAAAAATAGCCAACCCGGCCGCTATTCCCGCCAACGCGCCCTTAGACTTGGCAAAATAAACCGCTAACACAGAAGCAACAATTGTTAAAATAATAAGCAATCTTTCTGCCCCAAATCGCATATCTGCGATCTGTGTCTTTTTAAAATTGTGTATCATCCAACCGCAAAAAAGCAAAACCAACGGCCCCAAATATAACCCGACGGCATTCGGATAGCCGAAAAAGGAAACCGCCCGCCGCTGGCCGGCCGCGGCCCAAAAATCATTAAAAATTAAATCGCCGGAAAGACCTTGATAAATCGCCAGAACCGATACGGCCAAAGCCGAAACCGCCAACGGCCATAAAATTTTTTCAATCCCCCCCCTTAACAAGGAGGGGTTAGGGGAGGTTTGATAACTTTTATCTGTGATCCGTGGTTTAAAAACATTTAGTATTAAAATAAACAAGAGTACCGGTTCAAAAAAATAGGCTTTCCAAATTCCCAAAGCGCTGTCGCTAAAACCAGACACGCCCGCGGCTATAAAAGAAATGATTAAGAGCAAAACAATTTCTAAGCCAAACGGATAGGCTAATCTTTTTTTTCTGTTTTCTCTAAATTCATGCCAGCCGTATTTGCCTCTGATAAAATTTTTAAATTCTGTCTGGAAAATAAACCAAATAAAAAAAGAAGCTAAAATCATAGCTTCCAGTAAAGTAAAGGGAACGCCTAAAATTTTAAATCTGATTAAATAAAAAGGCAGGGCGGCCAAAATTAACATCACGGCCCAATCCAGCCTGATTCTAGCCAGAATTAAATAGAATACGATGAAAATAAAAATCAAAACATCCATATGACAATTTAGCGATTTAAGCAATAAATAATTAACCTGCTAAGCGTTTCACGTTATGCGTTACGCGTTATGCGTTACGCGTTATGCGTTACGCGTTATGCGATAACCAGCATATACAGCCCAATGCTTATTAAAGAAACGCCGATAATCTTTTGCAGCATTACCCCGCCGCCAAGCTCTTCCTCCAAAATATGGGGATATTTGGCGGACAAGAATAAAACTAAAAAAATTAAAAATACATATTGGACTCCCTGCAAAGAATTAACCAGGGCCACATTGCCCAAGCTGATAGCCCAGTTAATCATAATAAAGGCCAGCCCGGCCAAGAGCCTTATGGAAATGAAAAAAGCTAAATTTTTCGGGGTCTTTGCGCCTCTTTGATATTCCACGATTGGTTTACGCCAGCCAGGTATGAACAGAATGAGCAAAGCGCCAAGAAAAGTGCCCAGCCGCGACCAGACAAAACCGCCTATAAAAGGCTGGCTAAGGTAAATGTATTTTATTAAAACATAATAAACCGCGAAAAATAAAGCTGAAATGACGGAATTTAAAATTAATCTTCTGGCTGGCCGATATTGGGCGTGAATTCCCCCCAAAATATCACCGAAAACTCCCCGAAACCGATTCCACATTTCTCCTATCTTATAAAACCTGGTGTGCTTTACCGAAATCAGTATGCCGCCGTTAATCAAAACCAAAAAGGCCAAAAGCTGCCGTTCCGTCAAAGTCTCGCCTAAAAACAAAAAAGAAAGAACAAAAGAAAAAATCGGGACTAAAGCGCCGACAATCGGCACGACTCGGGTCGCTTCGCTCTGATGCAGGGCCTTATACCAAAAAACCAAGGTGATTAAAAATAACATTCCGGCTAATAAATCAAGGCCCAACTCCCGTCCGGAAGGAACCCATGGGTCAAACAACAGTAAAACCATATTGAAAATACTCCAAATGCCGACTAAAAAAGCGTAAATAATGGAAGAATGGATTTTTTTAGACAGTAAAAACTTGTCGGCAATATATACGCCGGCATTAACGAAATATGAACTAACAGCTGCGATTAACCACATGACTTTGGGATTATTGTGATTATTAGGATTATTGAGATTCTTGAGATAAAAGAATCCCGAAGATCATAAAAATCTTAAGAATCCTAAAAATCCCACAATATATAATTATTTTTGCAAATCTCGGTATACACCTTCGCGCTTGGCCGAGCAGTCCGCTTAAAGGTTTTTCTGTCTAATTCATACAATCCGAATTTCGGGCCATAACCCTCGGCCCATTCAAAATTATCAAGCAAGGACCAGTGAAAATAACCGCGGACATCTACGCCTTCGCTCATAGCTTTATGTATATATTTTAAATGCTGTTTGATGAAATCCGGTCTTTTTTCGTCTGCGGCGTCAGCCAAGCCGTTTTCTATAATAATAATCGGTTTTTTGAATTTAGCTAAACTTTTTAAAATGTGATAAATTCCCTGCGGATAAATCTCCCAGCCCATATCCGTAACGCTTTCGTTTTTATTCTTTTTAAAGGGCGGATACCAAACTATCCGGTCATGGAAATAATAATCCAGGCCGATATAATCAAGCTCGCTCTTGATTTTATTTAAAAATTTCTCGTTCCAAAAACAGGAAGCCAGTTTCACCAGTCCTTGTTCAATGGGACACCAGTTTCTGGCCGGCTCAAAATAATTCATTATCTGGGTTATGCTCACCTTGGCTTGCGGACATTTATTATGAATTATTTTATAGGCTTCTGTGTGGGCCCTTGCTAAATTCTTAAAAACCTTCAGGGCGGCAAAAATTGATTTTTTATTAGGCGGAAATTTTCCGGTTATATGGCCGCCGGCCACATGAATCATGGGTTCGTTTAAAGTTATCCAATAATCCGCCAAATCACCAAGCTCATCAGCTATTAATTTAACATAACGGGAAAAATAATCCACTGCTTCTTTGTTGGACCATCCTCCCTTGTCAGCGAGCCAGACCGGATTGGTCCAGTGCCATAAAGTTAAGACCACTTTTAAATTATTAGCTTTCAGGTTTTCCAAAATCTTCCGGTAATGCTCTATTTCTTTTAAATCCCACCTGCCTTGTTCCGGCTCAATTCTGGCCCACTCTATGCCCAAACGATAAGCTCCGCAATTTAAATCTTTTACCAACTTTGCGTCTTCTTCATATCTGTGGTACGAATCGCAAGCCTGCCCGCAAATAAAATCATCGGGATTTTTGCCCTTTCTTTCCAGTTTATTAACTCTGTCTTCCGATTTCTCCCATCGGCTCCAATCATTAACAATTCCGCCCTCTATCTGATAAGCGGAAGTGGATACTCCCCAAAAAAAATCCTCGGGAAATCTTAAAATTTTTTGTTTGTTTTCCAACATATTTTCATTATATCATTTTTAAGGGGTGCCACCAACTAAGCTAAAAAAGCGGCTAATGAATATTTTTTGCTTAAAAAGGCAAAAGAATGTAAAATATAATAAAACTCCCGTTACTTTTCCTGTTCTTTATCGTTATATTTAGCAGAAACAAATAAATTGAAAACCCTATGTTTAATTTCACTTCTCTGTTAAATAAAACGAAAAACAAAAAGGAACGGCGGGACATCTATAACCTATATTTAAAGCGCGGACAAACATGGAAATCAATGAAGAAAAAATCATTATCAAATGCCAAGCAGGCGATTTAGCTGACTTCGGCTGCCTGTATGATAAATATATAAAAAAAATATACGATTTTGTCTATTACAAAACCCTGCACAAGGAAACGGCCGAAGATTTAACCAGTAAAACTTTTTTCAAAGCCCTGGAAAACATAAATAATTACAGTTCAACAAAGGGGTCTTTTTCTTCCTGGCTTTACAAAATCGCCAGAAATACGGTTATAGACAATTACCGAACCGAGAAAAAAACAATTGATATTACTGAAATTTGGGATTTGAAAAGCGATGAAGACATAGAAAAAGACGCGGGAAACAGGCAACAGCTTGAAGAAATAAAAAAATATTTGGATAAGCTAAAGCCGGAGCAAAAAGAAATCGTTATTATGAGAATCTGGGATGGGCTGTCGTACAGGGAAATAGCGGCCATTACCGGAAAAAGCGAAGCTGGCTGCAAAATGATGTTTTCTCGGACAATAGCAATTTTAAGAAAGGAAATGCCTTTGGCTCTTTTTATCTTATTACTCTTAAAATTAAAATAATATGAATAATGAACAAATAAAAAAAATTCTGGATGATCTTTATCTGATAGATCCGGAATTAAAAAAATACGAAAAAGACTTGGCGGAAATGATAAAAAAAATATTGGAATCGCGGCCCAATACCAAATTTGACGAAAAATTCGCCCAAAGATTAAAAAAGGAAATAATGGAAAAAATAAAAAAAATGAAAAATCAGGAAGAGAAAAACGCCCGGCTATTTTTCAACTTTAATTTTATGAAAAAATTTTCTTATGCGCCGGCAGGAATTATTATCTTGCTTCTGATAATAGCTCCGGCCGCTTTTTACCTAACCAAAAAAAATATTGATCTGGCTTATAATACCTTGAAAATCTCGGCCTTGAAGGAGGGCGCTTTTGGATCTTTGGCGGCGCAAGATCAAACGGCATCAACCCAGGCAGATGCCAGGTCGGAAGGCGGAGGCGGCGGAGAAATGATATTCGGCAGAGGCGGAGGCGGAGGCATGGGCGCAGCCAGCGATATTGGCTTTCCCGCCCCGGAAATAGTGAATTATAACTATATTTACAAAGGCGAAGAAATAAACATTTCCGGCGAAAACGGAAAAATGGAAGTTTACAGGAGAAAAAAGAGCCAAGAGGGGGTTTACCAGCTGGCCAAAAACGTCTTGGGAAAAATAAATTTTGATTCAGTTGACTTAAAAAAATTTAATAATACAAAAATCACTAATTTCAGCCTGGCCGAAGAACGCGATTTTGGATATATGGTAAATTTTGATCTTGAAAAAAATATGGTTTCAATTTTTTCCAACTGGAATAAATGGCCCAGACCGGACAGCCATTGCCGCGACCAGGCCTGCTTTGACCAACACCGGCTGAAAATAAATGATATGCTGTCTGACGAGGAAATTATAAAAATCGCTGAAGATTTTGTGAAAGAATATAAAGTCAATTTGGATAATTACGGGCCGGGGCAAGTATTTGACTATTGGCGGTATTATTATGAAACGGCTGGGGATAAGGAAAATGTTTATATACCGGAATCTGTATCCGTAATCTACCCCCTGAAGCTCAACGGAAAAACCCTTCATGATGGAAGCGGATTCCCAAGCGGTTTGTCAGTAGAGATAAACATCAGATATAAAAAAGCTTCCGGCTTGATCGGCATGACTCTGCAGAATTACGAAGCCGCCGCCTATGAAATAGAAGCCGATAGCCAAAAAATTATTAACTTAGCCGAACAAGGTGGCTTTTATGCGGGTTACAGGAATCTCAATCCGACTAAAGTAATTGACGTAGAATTGGGAACTCCCGCTTTGGGGCTAATGAGCCATTGGAAATACGACCAGGGAAAAACAGAGGGTGAAGAATTGTTTGTTCCGGCTCTTATTTTTCCGATAGAAAAAACCTCCGAAGAAACCCCTTATCTTTTTCGGAAAAATATCGCGATTCCCCTTGTTAAAGAAATTTTAGAAGAAAGGGAAAATAACGATTACCTGATCGGCATTCCGGAAATAAAACAATAAAAATCAAGCAAATAAAAAATCGCGGACGCTCCGCGATTTTTTATTTTATGAAATCTTGTTTTGCTTTACGCTCTTTCCACATATTCCCCGGTTTCCGTATTTACTTTTATAGTATCGCCTTCATTGACAAACATCGGCGCGTTTATCTTGGCTCCGGTTTCAAGTTCAATCTGCTTATTAACGTTGCCGGCGGAATTTCCCTTTATCCCCGGGGGAGCGCTTACCACTTTTAAATTCATTTTTACCGGCAAATTTATCGCCACCGGCCGCCCGGAAAAATAAAAAGCGTCAATGTCAGTGCCTTCTTTCAAAAATTTTTGCTTATCTCCTATTTGCTCTAAGGGCAGGTCAAACTGCTCATAAGTCTCATTGTCCATAAAATAAACCTGACTTTCATCTTTGTACATAAAATTGGCTTTTTTTATTTCTGTTTCCGCCTCTTCCGCTTTTTCATTTCCCTGAAAAGTCTTCTCTAATATATTTCCGGATATCAGATTCCTTAATTTGGTTTTTAAAACCGCGCCGCCCCGCCCCATTTTGTGATGGTCGGTTTTTACAACAACATAGGGCTCATCTCCGATCTTTATGACTTTTCCTATTTTTATCTCGCTTAAACTCAACATAATAAATCAACAAATTAATGCTTGCTAAATCCCCTCAAATTAAAGGCCTTAGCGATGTATAAAACCCAACAAAGCCATTACCCGGGAACGTTTTATGGCTGTGGCCAGTTTTCTTTGATGCCACGAACAGACGCCAGTTCTCTTGCGCGGTAAAATTTTCATATGAAAATTCACGAACCGGCGCAAAGTCCTGGTATCCTTGTAATCAATTTCATCCGCGTTATTAACGCAGAAAAAGCACTCTTTGGTTTTTTTTATCGGATTTTCATTATTCATAGTTATTTTAATTCACACATAAATTACAAATTATTACGAACTAAAAACATACTACTAAATATTTCTACAAAAATTTGTCCCGCCACTTTATTATAATATTAGTGGGCGGGATCCCGCTTAGGCGGTGATAAATTTGTAATAGATTTGTAATTTGTAAAGTTAAAAAGGAATATTTTCCACCTCTATTTCTTCCTCCTCCGGGTTATCTCCGCCTCCAACCGGCTGCTCGGAATCAATAATCGGTTCGCTTGGGTAAGAAGGCTGCTCCGTCGGCATCGGCGGCCGACTCGGGGAAGCGGCGGCGCCATAACCGGTTCCGCCCCCAGCTCTATCCAGCATAATCATATTTTCGGCAATAATTTCCGTCCGGTACCTCTTTACTCCGTCTTGGCCAAGCCAATCGCGAGTTTGAATCCTGCCCTCAATAAAAACTTTCGCTCCCTTGCGCAAATACTGCCCGCAAATTTCAGCCAATCTCCTCCAGGCGACGATATTATGAAATTCAACCCTTTCCTGTTTTTGGCCCGATTGGTCTGTCCAAACAAAATTAGTAGCCACGGAAAAAGTGGCAACGGTCTGGCCGGAAGGAATGTTTTTCACCTCCGGATCCCGAGTTAGATTACCAATAATCATGGCTTTGTTTAGATTCATACGTTTTTTATTTAATTATTAATTGATTGATTGAATTTTGATTTTTCAAGTTGACCCGGATTGTCAATATTATTATAGCAAATCTTTGGTGTCCAGGATATCATCTAGTTTTTCATCCAAATCTTTTAATTCCAGCTTCTTCTCCTTGTCTTTGCCTTTGTTTTTCTCTTCTTCGGCTTTTTTCTCCTTGGCTATGTTTTTGTCGGCGATTTTCTCTGATATTTTCTTCTCTTTTTCCAGCTGCTTGGCGGTTTTTATTTTCTTCTTAACAATCTGAAAACGGATAACGTCGCTTGACATCCGCAAGGTTTTATTGATTTTCGCCAATTTTTCCCCGTCCAAATTAAACTCCAACAAGCTGTAATAACCATAGCTATTCTGCTTTATGGGATAAGCCAGCTGCTTTTTCCCCCAAAATTCCGAAAAAGTAATAACACCCCCCTCGTCAGTAATAATTTTTTTTACTTTATCAGTAATTAAATTGGCTTCTTCTTCCGTAAATTTATTGGGAATTATAAAAAGAAGCTCGTAACGATAAAACTCTGAAGATTTTGTCTTTGACATAATATTAACATAATGCGAAGGCTACAAATTTTAATTCGCTCCATTCGCTTTATTTGTTCAAATTTGCGATTAAATAAAACCCCCAGTATTCTCGCGATAGCTTGGAGGTTAGAGAATACCTTTCCTTCCTATTAAAAGGAGGGATTATCTAGGATCACTAGAATATTGGGAAGGTTAGCCCCTTTTCCTTTTTCTCCCTTTCGCTAAAGGCCTGCCTGCCGGTAGGCAGGGGGTTGGGGGATTAAATTCAATTGTGTTTTTACCTTATCACAGGTTAAAAAAAATTGCAAGACAATAGATCTACCCCCTTGATAAAGGGCCTGCCTGCCGGTAGGCAGGGGGTTGGGGGATTTAAAAAAGGCTCAAATCGATTATTTCGATTGAGCCTTCTCTCTTTTGTTAAAAAAGATCGTTATCTCGCAAGCGTCATTTTGTGAACACTCGTGAAATTCCCTGCCGTGATTCGGCAAAGGTAGATTCCTGATGAAACCGCCAATCCGGTTTCATCCCGACCATCCCAGACAACCGAATGGACTCCGACTGTTAGTCGTCCATTGACCAGTGTCCTGACTTTCTGGCCCGCAACGCTGTATATATCAAGCGCCACCGGATTGTCAGAACTTACCGTGAATTCAATCGTTGTGCTGGGGTTAAACGGATTAGGGAAATTTCCGCGGAGATTGATGCTCTGCGGCGTTTCCTCGGTCTCGACTGATGTCGGAGTTCTGTCATCAAAACTGGAAACGCCTTGATCCGTCAAAAACCATTTCACGCTATTTTTATCGACAAAGATCGCCCGGATAAAATTACTAGGTAAACCGTTCGCGGGGGAATGGATTTCCCAGGTCCTGCCGTCATAACTGCGTAGGCCAAGATCAGTTCCAAGCCATTTCGTATTGTTGCTATCAACAGCAATCGACAGTACGCTTCCATGACAGAAAATTTCTTGATACGAGTATTTTTTCCAGGAAACGCCGTCAAAGCTGAATACGGCACAGTAAGGATAAAAATACATGGTCGCAAACCATTTAACATTGTCCTCGTCTACTGCGATTGTGCTTATATTGTTGGTATTCAGTCCATCAACTTTGAATTGCTTCCATGTTTTCCCATCGTAGCTGAAAATGCCGTCATTATAGATTAGCGAGCACCATAATACTCCGTCATGATCCACTGCCAGCCCGGTAATACAATTACCGTCATAGGCGCGGTTAATATTCTTGGGAAAATAAGTCTTCCACGTAGTACCGTCGAATCGCGAAATGCCGCCCACAGTCCCGAACCATACGACATTATTTTTGTCGATCGCGATGTGTCGAACACGGTCATCCACCAAGCCGTCTTTTCCCGTATACGTCTTCCATACCGCAGGGATATTCCGGTTAGAGTCATCATACATGGAAACGCCCTTGGCGGTTCCGAACCATTTTTTGTTATCCCGACCCACTGCGATCGCCGTAATGTGATTGCTGACAAGCCCATTCTTTTCAGAAAGTATAGTCCCGCCATGGCCATCCAAGCTGAAAACACCTTTCATTGTTCCAAACCATTTGATGTTATTGTTATCAACGGCGCCAGTGCTTGGGATAAGGTCAACATTATCCGAACTTTTTAAGAGGGGATACGTTGTCCAAACACCTTCCGCGGACACGGAAGAATCAAAAACGACGAGGACGAGAATAAATAAAATCGCCGGAACCAGACCAAGAACTTTGCGGATAAACATAAGATGCTCCCTTCTTTTTTTTGGTTTTAAGTTAGGTTTTAGAGAAACTGTTTTTTCATCAATTCTTATTGTTTTTCCCCTTTCTTCGGATTTGTTATGGTTTTTGTGGTTTTTATGTTATTTTATAGTTTTCAAAGGACATTTTGGTATTATATCATAATTAACAAATATTGTCAATAAAAATTGCAAAAAACAGCTTATTTTGCTAAAATTTAATTATAAATCAATGAAAAATTATTTGTAATATTTGTATTAAGATTTGTAATTTGTAGACTATGCAATATTTCTTTATTTTAGGCAACAATCCGACTCTGTCTCTGACTGAACTTTCAGCGGTTTTCGGCTTTGATAAAATTCAGGGATATTTGGCCGCGCCCGAAGTTTTTATCCTAGAAACCGGGCAGGAAATAAATCCGGCAGAACTTATTAAAAAATTAGGCGGAACCATAAAAATCGGATTAATTACAGACAAAGCTAATCCTGACAACCAAGCTATTATAAGTCAAGCCTGTGATTTAGCGGGCAAACAGGAAAAAGCCGGCAAATTTAAATTTGGCTTATCTTATTATGGCGGGAAAAAGCTAAATCTAAAGCCGATCGGCATGGAAATAAAAAAATATCTAAAAGAAAAAGCCGTAAGCTGCCGCTGGGTAGTCAGTAAAGAAAAAACCTTATCCAGTGTCGTTGTAGAGCAGAATAAATTAACTTCTAAAGGAATAGAAATCGTTTTAATCCAGGACGATAATAAAATTTTAATCGGCAAAACTTTAGTTGTCCAGCCTTTCAAAGAATTGTCTTTCCGCGACTATGGACGGCCGGCTCGTGATGATGAATCCGGCATGCTGCCGCCAAAGCTGGCCCAGATTATGATAAACTTGTCTCAAGCAAAAACGGAAGATACAATCATAGATCCTTCCTGCGGTTCCGGCACGATTTTGACCGAAGCCATGCTGATGGGCTACAAAAATTTAATCGGCTCCGATATCTCTAAAAAAGCAATTGAAGATACAGAAAAAAATGTTAAATGGATAATTGAAAATTGGAAATTGAAAATTGGAAATTTAAAACTTTATCAACTAGATGCACAAAAAATATCTCAAGAGATTAAACCTGATTCAATTAATTATATAATTACCGAGCCTTATCTCGGCCCGCAGCGGGGAAAAATTGATATAAAAAAAATTGCCCAAGAGCTGAAGCAACTTTACACAAAATCGTTAAAAGAATTTTCTAAAATTTTAAAACCAAAGGGACGGATAGTTATGGTCTGGCCGGTTTTTCGCATATCGCGCAACGCGCAACGCATAACGCCAGACATTGGCGGGTTTAAAATAATTAATCCTATTCCGAAAAATTTACGAGAAAATGAAATTATTAAATTAACGGATAGAAATACAATAATTTACGGACGCGAACAACAAAAAGTCTGGCGGGAAATTGTAATACTGGAAAAATAAAAATAATAAAAAAACATCGGAGTCAAAATCGGTGTTTTTTATTTTATTCAAAAATTTAAATGCCCAATATCTAACACCTAACATCCAATAACTACCGCGACACTAAAAAGTGGCAGATATCTCCGTCAGCAATAATATAATCCTTGCCCTCGGTCCTCAAAAAACCCTTTTCCCGCGCTCTTTGCTCTCCGCCGGCTTCAATAAATTTCTGCCAATTTATTACCTCGGCTCGGACAAAACCTTTGGAAAAATCCGTATGGATAACCCCGGCGGCTTCCGGCGCTTTTGCCCCGTTTTTAACGGTCCAGGCCCTGGTTTCATCCAAACCGGTGGTAAAAAAAGTGATTAAATTAAGCAATTTGTAAGAAGCTTTGACGAGTTTAGACAATCCGCTTTCATTAAGCCCTAATTCTTTAATATACTCCGCTTGCTCTTCCTCGGGCAGGCTGGAAATTTCTTCTTCTATTTTAACATTTAAACTTATTACTTCTCCGTCTTCAACTTTTAATTCCCCTTTTTTGCCATCGCTATTTAAAACATAAATAATCGGCTTGACTGTCAGAAGATTTAAAGATTTAACCAATAGATTTTCTTCGTCATTCAAACTAAGCTGGCGGGCCGGTTTCCCTGCCCCTAAAATTTCTTTTAACCTTGCGAGCAAATCAACAAGTTTAATTAACTCTTTGTCTCCGCTTTTGGCTTCTTTGGAAACTTTAGCCAGCCTTTTCTCAACCGTCCCCAAATCAGCCAGGATCAATTCCGTGCTAATGGTTTCCCTGTCATCCGCCGGGTCAATTTTGCCGCTTACATGGATGACATTCTCATCGTTAAAGCCCCTAATCACTTCGCAGATAGCGTCGCACTCGCGGATATGGGACAAAAATTGGTTGCCCAGCCCCTCGCCGGCGCTGGCCCCTTTCACTAAGCCGGCAATGTCTACGAATTCCACAATCGTCGGAATAATTTTTTTCGGTTTAGAAATCACCGCGATTTTTTCCAAACGCTCGTCAGGAACCTTAACCACGCCGACATTGGGGTCAATCGTGCAAAAAGGATAATTGGAGGCCTCGGCCTTGTTTTTGGTTAAGGCGTTAAATAAGGTTGATTTGCCCACATTGGGCAGGCCGACAATGCCGATTGATAAAGACATATCTTTAATTAAATCCTAAACTCTAAATCCTAAACTCTAAACAAATCATAATGACCAAAATCCAAAACTCCAAACGACAGTTTAAAACATTCGGTAATTTGAATTTAGAATTTGTTTAGAATTTAGAGTTTAGGATTTAGGATTTTATAACCAGGATTTAGGATTTAGTGCTTAGAATTTTACGCTTAATTTCATCTTAAGATTTAACCTAAATAAAGTCAAATAAAAAGGGGCCCAGACAGGCCCCTTCTTTTATATGAAGTAATGAATTTTTAGGCCAAATACTGAGCCCCAGCCTCAAAGGCCTATTCCTTGATCCATCGTGAAGATAGATAAGAAAATCCCTGCCCTTCGAGGATAAAAGCTTTTCTGCCGACTTGAGAAAAGACAACTTTTTACCGATTTGCGGTAGAACCCGAAGATAATTTTTTTAAAATTACCAAATCCTACCATTTTTTTGTTTTTGTTTTTAAATTTGCTACGTCGGCGTTAGCAAAAATAAATCAGTAAAAAGCAAAGAAATTTCTCTAAAAAACTGTTTTTTAGGAAAATCTCTTTAAAAATATTGAATTTTAAAGAATGTTTTTTTATTGTTCTATTATTATAATACCATACAAAAACAAAAGAGTCAATTATTATCTGCTTTAAAAAAATTTGCTAAAATAAGCCAATATTTGTTTAATAATATTTTTTATAATTTTAAAATACTTAGTTTTCCACACTTAAGTCTATTAAAATGTGGACTTAAGTCTATTACTTATCCACATAAATAACAAGTTATCCACAACCCCATACATACTTAAGTCTACTATAACGTGGACTTTACTGATTTTTACTATACTAAATCTTTTGAAAACATAAAAAAATAAGTCCACTAAAATGTGGACTTAAAAAACTAAATTATACCAACCCATACTTAAGAAACATCCAATTTAACGCTTAAGGTTAACTGTTAACAGTCTCTTTGGAGGCCTGAGCGGGAATCGAACCCGCGATTGAAGTTTTGCAGACTCCTGCCTTACCACTTGGCTATCAGGCCAATCCTTACCACTTGCCTGCCCGCCGAAGTTCCGACCGTTTAAACGGTCGGAACGAAGGAGGGGCTATCAGGCCAAAGAATTGATGAGATATTATAAATATATCAGAATTTCCTTTTAAAAACAAGGAAAAATCCCGCATCCTTTTTTAAAACTAAATTCAAAAAGGCGCGGGATAA
Source organism: Patescibacteria group bacterium (assembly GCA_028711655.1). Lineage (NCBI taxonomy): Bacteria > Patescibacteria group bacterium. The sequence continues at coordinate 23,514 of JAQTRU010000004.1, read as the reverse complement.
ACAAAAAACCCCTTTTAAAAAGGGTAATGCTAATTTTCTAAATCTTAAATTATTAAATAATTCATTCTAAAATCTCAATTTTTGCTAACTTTACGCCAAAATTCTTGGCATCCTGTTTTTCCACCATCCAAACATCAACTCTATCGGAAAACCGGGCATTCATTCTGTCCCGCACCACGAAAACTTTATCTCCGAACAAATCCGGGATCCTTACCTTGGCGCCGAACCTTAAAAAATTAGCCGCGATCGTATCTTCTTCCCCATGCTCGCAGACATTAAAGCCATTGGCCGTAATGCAGGGGGAGTCGTCGCATTGCTCAACTTCTGAATTATAAGCCGTAATAACCCGATGAACCACCTTTTTAGCCGCCCAGATATTGTTTTCCGGCAAATGGTTAATAATCACCGGCCCCGGCTGGCTTATCTCTTCCAGGGCGATTTCAGCTAACATTTCTTGCGTTTTAGCTTCTTCAACCGCTTCATAAGCCAAGGCTGGCATAGGGAAAAGGAAGAACTCAAAGAAAAATACTAAAATTAGCAAAAAAATTAATTTTTTTGCCTTATTTAAGGATATAATTTTTTCCCGATTTTGCTTTAAAGCCTCCATTTTTGTATATAAAAATCCCTACTTTTCCAATAATATGGAAATATGTAGGGATTTTCTTATCTATACTAATATCTTATCACAGGTAACAAAAAAAGTCAAGCTTGACAGAAATCTCTATCTATGCTACTATAATATAACAATGTTCTTTGAGAAAATATTGTATTTTGACTATATTCTTGTTGGAAAATCACACTCACCCTTAGAAAGAGGGTTCTAAAATGAAAAGGATAGTACTTATACTGATCGCCATAGCAATTCTGGCAAATCTTAATGGTTGCTTTTATATGTATGGCCAGGCGAGAAGAATCGGCGAGGTCAGGGTCCAGGAGCAGGAATTAGCTCTGACAAAACTGGAAAACCAGCCAGTCCTCGCCCATCGTGTTAATGGCTATAAAGGCATTGTTGCCAATTTAAACCAATATTTAGTCATTAACACAATAATCACCGGCCCGGAAAAAAGAAGTTATGCCCTGGCTCCCGGGCAGTGGGTTGAAGATTATCTGGTGTCGGGAGAATATACCGCAATATCATATCACGGCAACCGGGAAGTCGGGCGATGGACTTTCCCTGTCGGAGTGCAGATTCAAAATTATATGGGACAAAAGGTACACTGGTACACCTATTATAATAATTATTAAGGTGTACCAAAAAAGCGCTTGCAAAACAGGCGCTTTTTTATTCAAATAACTTATAGTTTATGGCTACTTGTTACCACTCTGACCGCCTCCGCCTCCCCCAAACCAATCCAAACTATTAAACACGAAGTAAGTAATGGCATAAGCCGAAACAACAATAATTAAGCCGATTGTCGCCCGCCAGATTGTTTCCTTGGCCTCGGTAAGCTTTTCTTCATTGCCGGACGCTGTCATCCACTTGTACCCGGCCGTGATCATCAACACCAAAAAAATAATGCCTAAAAGGCCCAAAAAGGCCTGGATGGCCACCGCCACGATTTGCCCCAAAGACATTTCATCAGCCGGAGCAAAGCCCGATTCACCTAAAAAAGCGTCTGTTTGCCCTTGCCCCGGACCAAAAGTCTGGGCCGAAACCAAATCAGCGATTCTGAAATTTAAAACAGACAGGAGTAAAAATGCTAAAAAATATCTCGCCCTGTTAGCCCCGTTTAGAAATTTATTTCTATCGGGGTTAATGGGGTTTGTTTTTTTAAATAATTTCATAATTTCAAATAATTAAAACTAACTTTAAGTACCAGGTGTAATACAACCTTGGCCATAATCAATCTGCCCAGGAGGACATTCTGCTGGAGGCGCCGGGGCAGGAGTTCCACTACTCCCGCTTGG
>JAQTRU010000004.1:0-21596 GCA_028711655.1 Patescibacteria group bacterium | reverse complement strand
GTGGTTAAAGTCCTCGAAGCTATTCGGCTGAAAATAAAGAAACTAACCGCGTAGGCCGCCACAATAATAACCAAGCCGATAATCGCGGCCTGGATTAACTCCTTGGCCTTGGTTACCATCTCTTCCTGGCCCCGGGCCATCATCCAAAGATAACCGCCATAAAGCATCAGGGCTATAAAAATAATCGCCAAAACGCTTAAGAAGGTGTTAACAGCTATGCCGGCAATCTCCGAAATTGTGGTTTCGGAAATTCCGCTTGTCTGGTAGCCGCTAGCGCTCCCCAATCCTTCTAGCCCCTGTTTCATATTCGGAACACCATCCTGCCCAAAAACAAAATAAGGAAAAATTAAAATCAGGATAAGAAGAACTAAAATTGAAACTTGTTTGATAATTTTTAACATAAATATAATGCGAATTAATCCGAATTGAATCCGAATGCTCCGAATATCTTTATCTAAATTAACTAAGACAGAAACATTCGGAGCATTCGCCTGCCTGCCGGCAAGGCAGGGATAAATTTGTAAATTCGGATTATATTAATTAAAGCCGCTCTCCTGGACATATTCTCTGGCCAGCATATACAAAGCAAAGTAAGTAATGGCGTAAGCCGCTACCACAATAACCAACCCGATAACCGCGTTTATTATCAATTCTTTGGCCTTGGTAACTTGTTCCTGATTGCCCCGCGCCATCATCCAGAGATAACCTCCGTAAATCATTAAAACTGTAAAAATAATTCCCAGAAAAGAAAGAAAAATTTTTATTATTCCGCCGGCAATGGAAGCGGTGGTAATTTTTCCCTCTTTCACGTCAGTAACATTATACTTGGCCGCTTTCCCGGCTTCTTCCAGCAAAGAACCGACTGAATTTCCTTTATCTCCGCCTTGGGCGGAAACTCCGCCGGCGTCAATGACGATCAAACTGATTAAAACAATAAAAACAACGGAAATAACTTTTTTTAAAAATAATCTATGGCTCATACCTTTATTATTTATTGTTTATTGTGTCAAAACCGCCCTCATAACCTGCCAACCCGGCAAACATCTTAACAAAGAAATAAGCGAGGAAGTAAACTATGGCAAAAATTATAAGGCCAATGGTCGCGTTTTTTATCCTTTTTTTCGCCTGCTCAATTTTTTCGCTGTTGCCCCCGGCCGTCATCCATTCATAACCGGCAATAACAATCCGGGCCAAGAAAAGAAATCCGAGAAACGGAGCCAAATAAAGGATGCCCCCGATATATCTGGCAATGGTCGCGGCCGCGCCGCCTTCTCCAACCGCGCCCGTCTCATAAACCTCGGTTTTTGATACCCCTTTTTCCAGCTCATCCGCCCATTGGCCGATTCCGGTTTTGGGTTCAGTAGTTTCGGATTCGGTTTGAGCCAAACTCGCGTTCGCCGCCACAAAAAAGAGAAAAACAAACAAAGCTGCCGCTATTTTACAATATCTTTTCTTATCTGAAATTTTCATATTATAACCTAAAGTTTGAATATTTTTACGACTTGGCCGCTGGCTATGGTCAAAACCAAATGGGCGAATAAATAAGCGGCAAAAATTACCAGAACCCCGATAGCCCCATTTTTTATTTTGTCCTTTCCCTTTTTTACCATTTCGTCATTGCCGCCGGCTCCGACAATATCCAACGCGCCCATAATAATTAAGATAAAGAAGGCCACGCCGACAAAAGCCATAACCGCCGCGATAATATTGCCGATAAATTGAGCGATTTCCATTTCCCCCTTGCCTTCTTCGCCCGGTTTATAACCAATTTCTCCGCCGGTTTTTTCTAACCCTTTTTTAAAAGAATCAACGCCGCTTGGCATTCCTTCATCTGCGCCAGCCGCCCCTATTGCCGAAAAAAAAGCGAAAATGAAAATAAATAATATCGCCAAGCTTATTAATTTTTTTTTATTTAAAAAAAAGTCCATTTATTTTATAACCTGGTTTAAAATTGTTTCGCCAAGAAATCTGGTGATTAAATAAGCGGCGGCCACGATAATTAAGCCGATCGCGGCCTGGGTAACTATGCTAATGGCTTTGCCCACCTGCTCTTCATTGCCCCGGGCCGTCATCCAAAGATAACCGCCATAAATTACCAAAATAAAAAACAAAATCCCAATAAAAGACAGGGCGGCGCCAATAAGACTTCCGATCAGGCTGGGAACGTCAGTCTGGGTGGGGACTTTGCCAAACCCCACCTTGGTCGTATCCTCCAAGCCCGCGGCTGCCTTTTCCAGGCCCGTAGCATTATCATCTACCGCCTGGACCAAACAAATTTTTCCGGTAAAAACCGTAAAAAGTAAAACCGCGATAAAAATTATACTAAAAATTTTTTTCATATTAAAAATTTTAATTTTTTATTTTCTTCCTGATTTTCCACCTTCTCTGGACACAAAATAATTTATGTCCAAAGGAGTGGACCCCCGACAAAGGGGAACCCACCTTGCCCCGCCCCTTTTAGGCGAAGCACCAAAGATATTTGGTCGCCTAAAAAGGGGCGGGGCTAATTCTTAAAACCGGTTTTAAGAATTTATGTCCCTGCGCCAGTCGCGGTATAAAGCTTCTCAATAACAAACCTGGCAATGCCCCAAGCCGCCAAAATTATAATCAAACCAATAATACCGGCAGAAATTAACTTTCTGGCTTCAGCCACCTTGTCTTCATTGCCCCCGGCTGTCATCCATTTGAATCCGCCCAAGAGGATTATAATTACGGCGATAATGCCCAAAAATCCTAAAGCCACATTAATTACGCTAGCAATTATTACCCTTGGATCCTCCTCGCCTAATTTTAATTCATCGCCAACATCTGTCTGATATCCTCCCCAAAGCAAATCATCAGCTTCACTGTCTATTTGCGCCTGCGCGGGCAGAGCCAAAGCAAACGCCGGAGCCATAACCAGCATAATCAAAGCCGCTATCAACAGGTTTTTAAAAAACTTTTCTTTCATATTTCACCTCCCCTCTAATCCTGGCTAATATTAAAAATATATTGCCGAGAATTTATTTAATAATATTTTTAAATTTATAATTTACAAACAATTTTTGGCCTCGGAAACAGCAGCTTTATAATAATTTATCCCCTCCCTGTAAATATTCCTGATTTCCGAATATTCCCGTTTTGTTTTATCCAAATCATTTATATTAACAGCCTTTAACTTTCCCTCTATTCCGCCTAGTCCGGCCCGGGCTGTTTCTAGATTGTTTTCCGCCGCCGGGCATTCTCCTATCGCTTCTAATACTTTTTCAAGATTGTCTGTTTTAATGCTTAAATCATTGAATAATTTAGCGCCGTTATAAAAATAAACAAAAATTTTATGGCCGAAATATCCCCCTATCTCCTGGTAGGCTTTCCCCGGATTGTCAATCGCCAGCCGCCGGCAGGAATTATCGCCGGACAACAGAGCGTCTCTCATAAGAAGCCGCAAGTTCGCGCCCTTGGCTTTGATTTCCGGAGAAATTCCGGAAAAATTCTCAGGGCTGTTAATTTTTGTATTGTAATTTTCAACCTTAGCCAAAATAGAATTTATTTTCTTAAAACTGTTAAGCATGGCTATCGCCTGCTTATGCCTGGTATTCGCCCTTAAATGATTATAGTCATTATAAACTGTTTCATAAGAAGTCCAGCTCTTATTCAGAACATACCCCCCATAATAACTCCTGAAATCATCCAGCGCGCCCAAGAATTTATCCGTGAATAAAATCTTATTCTCCGGCGGATAATATCCAAAAAAAGCTTCTAGCAAATACTTTTTATTCCCCCAAACCGCGTAGTCTTTAAATCCTTCCAGTTGGCTGTTTATTTTGCTTATGTTGTAAAAAGTTTTATAAACTATTGTCGCCGCCTTGTAGTTATTGTCCTTACTTATATTTTTATACAAATCTTTAATAAAGGCAAGTTTCTCCCCCAAAGAAGCTGTCGGCAAAAGGCTCCAAGATAAAACTTTTTTTTCATAATTGTTTTCGTAATGGCTTTTTATTCTGCCAATATACCCGCTTTCTTTTGTAAAATTATCTTGGGCTTGGGCCGGAATCTCGGATAAACCGCCGACTTTTTCCCGGAAACCATTAAGCTGCTTATAATAACCGTCGCATTTTTTATAAATCTTCAGCTTGTATTTTAAAAGTTCGAGTTGTTCTTTCTTATTTGAATCTAAATCGTTAATTTTCTCTTCAATAACCCCGGGTCTGGTTTCCGTTTTCACTGCCGTTAAATCAGATCTTAATAAATCTAAAACTCCTCTTCCTTCGGAATTTATAATTTCTCCGGCAAAATCGGAGCGGGTTGAGGGGCTTAAATATTCATATTTATTTATATAATCAAGGTATTGCGACAAGGTTTTCTGCAACCTTAAATTTTTCTTTTCATAACTTTCCACCAAGTCCGCCACAACTTTTTCTTTTGTGGTTCTGACGGAAATGGTCCGGCCAAAACCGGAACACCCTTCATCGTATTCACCATCCTCATTCCTGTCCGCCTTCCGGTCATTGCAGGCCTGGACTTTGAAATTATATCTGGTGTCGGGAATCAAATTGTTAATCAGATATTCTAAATTTGAAGCTTCAACATAACGAAAATTGTCTTCACTTTCCGCTTTATAGGCAATTTGGTAGGAAAGAGCGCCCTTAACCGGCTGAAAAAATATATTTATTATGGTCGCCGACCTCTCGTAGTCAAAAGCGGGTACGCCCGGATTGGTATATAAAGATATGGGGAAAGAATATAAGCATTTGCCGGAAGACAGGCAGGCGTCTGAATCAAAACATTCCTCAAAATCATCGTCGCAAACTCTCACCTTAAAAGAATAAACCGTCCCCGCTTCCAAATCATCTAAATAATAAACAAGGGGATGGCTTCTGATGGAAGGAGTGGTGGTGGCGCCATGAAAAATATAATCGGAATCTTCGTCGCCTTTATAATATACCCCGTATTGCTCATTTTCCCGACCATACCAATGAAATCCAAGTTTTTCGGATGTTGCCTCTGTCTCTGGGGTTAGAGGCGGTCTATAAACGGGGTCGGCTCTAACCAAGAAGGGCAGAATAAATAAAAAAAGTATAAAAAATATTTCTTTTGCTTTCATTTTTTTGCCTTGATTTTTTAAAAAATAACGCCCTCTTCTTATAAAGCGTCTATATCGCCATCGCTAATATCTTCTTCCGCCTCGTCTTCAATATATCCGCCTTCTTCTTCGGCTTCATCAAACTCGCCCTCGTCAACATCTGAATCAATCGCTCCGGCCCCCTTTTCCAGATTATCTAAAAGCTTCCTTATATCTTCTTTATTTTGAGGAACTTCGGTTATTCTAAAAACCTCTTTTTCTCCCTCTTCCGGGTTGAGCCGCCCCCTATTATCGTAAATCTCTTCTGCGGAATCTTTTTTTTCTGACCAAATATCGGTATCCGCTTCCTGCTTCTTTCCGCAACCGGTCAAACTGAAAATCAATAAAAAAACAAAGGGAATTAAAATAAAAAATCTTTTTTTTGCCATATTTTTCTCTAAAATATCCAATCCCCGCAAATCAACCGGATTTCCTATATTTTACCATATTCCAAAAAATAAAACAAAAACAATCCCGTCCCGATTGCTCGGGACGGGATTGTAAAGAAGGGGCCTATCTGCCTCTGTGCCTTGTGAATTCAAAGCCGGCACGACATCTGAATTTCTTATATTTAAAAACAAAGAGGTTCCCAATATAGCCGTTATCTAAATTCGCATGTGCCCTATTTGCCGCGCCCGCCAAAGCTACGCTTGGACGTTGCGGGCGGGTAGCAGGGCTTTTTTCCGCTAGGAAAAATAACCTAAAATAACTTATTTTCCTCTTCCTTGTCGGGGGAATCGTTATTTTCTCCGGGAAACAAGGGATCTTCCGGATTTTCCTTATTTTCTTTTTGTTCTTTCGCCAATTCGCGATTCACCCAGAATATCCAACCGATTATGGCTAATAAAAATATAATAAACACTATTAAATTCGCGCTTAATTTTCCTTGATTCTCCCTGCTTTCATCAACCGCGCCAAAAACATCTTTTTCGCCCGCCTCTTCTATTGTTCCCTCTTCATCCTTTTCTATGTCTCCGCTTGAAGAAATAACCAAAGCCTTATCCGATTCAGCTTTCCCGGACGGCTCCTTGATTTCTCCTACCAGCCCATCCTTTTCTTCCCGAGCTCCCTCGCTAATAACCGTCTGGCGCGCGGAAAAATTAATAATATTAGAGTTTTTGCTCACCTTGCCGCGGCTATCAGCGGCCGTTGTGTATACCGAATGGCTGCCTCTGGCCAAAACCGGAGCTTTAAAAGCGAAATTGGCCGCGCCTGAAGGATGATTTTCCACCGCAAACCGGCCGACCGAGCTGTTATCAATAAAAACTTCTATTAAAGAATCATTTTTCGCCAAACCGACAATAAAGGGCTGGTCAAATTTGGTTTGAGTGTTTATAACCGGAGACAGCAAGGTCGGGGCCGGCATTGGCGGCTCAATTATAAATTCCAAAATATTGGAATTTCCGCTTTTTCTGCCTAGCTCATCTTCGGCCACAGCCCAGACTTTATGCTTTCCAACGCTTAAATTCAAAAAAGGTTTATAGGCAAAATTGGCTGTGCCTGACTCGTGGGAAACAATTTCCGTTTTTCCGTTATAAACGCCGTCAATATAAATATGGGCAAAACTCCAATTGTCCACCAGGCCGGTTATATAGGGTTTTGGCTCGCCCACTGTCTTTCCGGTCTCCGGGCCGACCAAAGTCGGGGCCGGCAAAGGAGGAATAATATATTTTATTTCTACTGGCGGAGACAGGACCAAAGAAGTTTTGTCTCTGGCAATTAATTTTATCTCGTTTTCTTCGGCCAAAACCGCCTGATGCTCATAATAAAAGCTGTCGCTTTCGGTCTCTTTGCTTCCCGTTTTGGCAAAATCAACAAAAACGCCGTCAATATAAACCAAAACCTCGGTATTGGCCGGGGTTAATCCCTTTATAAAAAACCGGCTGCCTGGCTCCTGGCTTCTGCCCCCGCCCGTTTCAACAATAGTCGGGGAATCAACCGATCCGGCCAAAACTCGGCCGGTAAAAAGGAGGGCGAAAAGAGTAAAAAAAATAAAGAGGGTGGCTTTCTTTTTATAAATCATAAAATTTTTCTCCTCCTTAATTTTATTTTTATCCTTTGTCTATTTTAAATAATTTCTTTTTTAATTGTTAATATTTTATCTTTCTGATTTATAATCATTGGTTAATTAGGGCTAATGGGGTACAGACCAGCCAGGCCGATTTGACCTTTTTAGCCCTAATAACTAATGATAGTTTAACTTTATCTGCCCCGCTTTTCTTCGTCAAGTAAATAAATGGTTAATAAGCTGGGGGAAAGCCTAAAAAAACTGTGCAAAAAAATGTGTAAAAACTAGGGATAAATTGGTTTGTTTTTTTAAAAATTTTTAAATTATATCCTTATAATGTTTAATCTTAGCCATTTTTTTCTCTCGGTTAATATCAACGGAAATGAAGTCTAATCGGATTAAATTTTCGTCCAAATCATTTTTGTAAATATAAAGTTCCAGGGCCTTTCCCAGATGGCCGGATTTTCTAAAATCAAAAGCGTCTTCGGCCTTGCCAAAAGCCGAGGATAACTTGGTTTTTACCTCAACAAAAACAAAAATTTTTCCCTCTTTGGCTATAATATCTATCTCCTGGAAGCTTATCTTCACATTTTCACCCAAAATCTCATAACCTTTCTTCAATAAGTAATTTTTAACCAAATTTTCCCCGAATTTTCCAACTTCCCGCCTGTAATTCATAAATTTAAAATAAGAAGGCTCATAACCAGCCTTCTTATTATTTTATTATTTTATTATTTTTACGGTATATATTTTTTGTACTCTTTTTCTTCTTCAAACTTTTTCTTCTTGTCCGGTATTGTCAACAAAGACTTAACGATAAAAACGAGCCAAACCAACATAATTATCGCCCACAATAAAAACCAAAAACGGGAAGATAAAAAGGGAATTAACTCATAGCTGAAAAAAAGCAAAACCAAGCCGATAATGGCGTTAGCCAAAGAAAAAGACTGCAAACGGCGCCAAAAAAAAGTATAAAGCCCTTTTTTTCTTCCGATGAAAAAACGGCAAAAAAAATAAAAAACAACCAGGCCTAAAATAAAAATGACAAAAGTCTTTTGGTAAACCGGCAAGAGAGCTCCCGGCCTTAAGTTAAACCAAAATTTTAAAGATAAAAGATTTCCCATGATCTTAAAAATAAAATAATAAAATAATATAAAAATAAATTGTTTTAATGCTCTACTATTTTATTATTTTGTTATTTTATTATTTTGTTATTTTATTTTTATAATTTAACAAATAAAATTCCGTAATGGTGCTGCCCGGCTTCAAATTCTTCCTCTATTTCCAAGCCTAATTTTTTTGCCCCGGCCTTCAACAAATCAATTTTAACCCTTTCTTCAGGCGGAGGCCCGAAAGGGGAGGAAACATTCTGCCATTCCACCACCAGTAATTTTGCTCCTTTTTTGAGCATTCTTACAGCCTCTCTTAAAATTTCAACTCTTTTGTGGGATTGATACAGGGTGTTTATCAGAAAAGCCGCGTCAAGGCTGCCCGATTCTATTTTAGTAGCCTTAAAAATTTCCAGATTGCTCCAAATTGTCTGAATATTATCTATATTCTCCTGCCTGGCCCTTCTTTTTATTTCTTCCAAGACGGTTTTTAATATATCAACCGCGTAAACCACGCCTCTCTTGCCGACCAGTTTCGCCGAAGGAAAAACAAAATGGCCGGAAGCGCCGCAACCCAAATCAGCTACCTTTAAATTTTCCCCTATTTTTGCTTTGCTTAATACGAAACCGGCATCAAGTAAAACATTTCCCCCTGTGGTTTTAAGCATAAAATATTAATAATTAGTAATTAGTAATTTGCCTGCCTGTCGGCAGACGGGAATATTATACCAGCAAGTTTAACGCTTCCCCAAATTATCACCGCCATAGCGGGATCCCGCTTCAATAATTAAATAAGGCGCGGGACCAATTTCTAATCACAAATTACTATCATTCAGAAAATTAATCTGAAAATTCGCTAAAATTATGGCCTACCCAAAACATTATTATGGTTTGAGATGGTTACAAAACTATTTTGTGACTAAATTTAGATATTTTCAGCCGAGATTAGGAAAGCCAGCCCCGCATTTGCGGGGCACCAGCTTGACGAAGTATCGGCTGAAAATAGCAAATTGTAGTAGAAATAGTTTTGTAACCATCTCATTATTCATTCGCTAATACCTGCCTGACAATTACGGCTTCCCGCCCATATTTTTTTTTGGCGGTTATGGTTATGGTATTAAGGCCTGTCTTTAAATTAACTTTTTCCGTAAAAAGACCCTCTTTCTCGCCCGAACTTAAGGCGACTGCCTCTCCGTTGATTTTAATCTGGGCTTCCGGCTCCGTTTTTCCGAAAACAATCACAAAATTATTTTCCGTAACTGAATTGTCTAACGGCTCAATCACGGAAAGAAAGGGGGGCGACATTATTTCTTTCAAACAAAAGCCAAGATAAGAAAAAAGGGCAAGAACAACAACTATTATGACAAAACTTCGCGCTATCTTGGGGACAACCAAAAAATTATATTTCTTCACAACCTGTTGGGAAAAAATTTCTTTGCTTTTTTCCGGCTTATTCCAATCCTCATCGGATTCAAGCTCTTTTAATAATTTTTTAGGGTCAAGCTCCAAATAAACGGCATATTCTCTTAAAAAATTCTTCCCATAGACTCCGGCAGGCAATTTGTTGTATTCTCCACTCTCCAGAGCCTCAAGATATTCGTGCTTTATATTTAATTTTTTGGCAATATCCTTAAGCTTTAAATTCTTCTCTTGGCGCCGCTCAATAAGCTCTCCGGCCACTATCTCTGAAGCTGACAATATTTTGTTTGGCCTGAATTCATTCATAAGGGGAATATTTAATTTTATTTAAACCAACCGGTAGTCGCCCACTCTCCTTCTATTCCCAATGCCCCAATAGTAAATTGTATTATCATATAACTAGTAAAAACGATTACTAACCCAATAACTGCTCCAATAATGATTTCCTTTGCTTTTGTCACTTTTTCGCTACTGCCGGAAGAAATTATCATCATCAGCCCTCCGTAAACAAACATCAGCAAGGCCAAAGATCCGACAATTCCCAAAATCCATTGAGTGGCATTTATGCCTATTTTAACAAAATCGTTTAACCCATAATCACCGGTAACTTTTTTTCCTCCATCAGGCACAATTCCATTCTGCGCCAGACAAACATTAACGGATAAAACACAAAAACACAAAAATAATAAAACAATCACCGCCAGGGCGGGACGGGAAAAATAATAAAATAATTTTTTATTTTTAACAAATTTCATAATTTTTACTTCTTACTTCTAACTTCCCTGCCTGCCCTGCCTACCGGCAGGCGGGCGGCAGGAAGGTTACTTCGTAATCGTCTGCTGAACTCTTCTTGCCCCCAAATTTATAATCTCTTCAATTTTGCCTTCTCCCGCCACCGCCGAATCAATCATCTCCCCCATGATCAACTCGGCCGCGTTGGCATCGTCTCCCCGATACCAGCTGTCGGCGGTAAGCACTTGTCCGGCAAAAATGTTTATATCCTCATCCTCAAGCTGTTCATTGACCAAGGACCGCAAAGCGGTTGGTTTTTTTGTTTTAGCCAGATATAATTTCGCCTGTTCGGCCCTGGTGGCGAACTGAATAAAATTCCAAGCCTCATTGATATATTTGCTTTTATTAGAAACTGCTTCTACCCAATAATTGGCAAAACTTATCTGCCCGAGATTGCCTTCTATCTGCGGCAGGGGAGCTATGTCAAAATTTAATTTCGGCGCCCTGGCTTTGATGGTCGGCAAATGATAGGCATAACCGAACATTATGGCCAATTTGCCGGCGATAAACATCTCCAAAGAATTATCCAAACTGCTGTTCCAGCTATAAACCTCCTTGGCCGGATTGGAAAAATCCGTATAAAAACGCAAGGCTTCAAGCCCGGGGCTGTAATTTTGGCTCCTTAAAGCTTCCGGAATTCTGTTAAAAGAAACGTTGTTGCTGTCATCCACCATAACCGCGCCGTTCTGCATCATTAAAATAGATAAAATATCGCTATATCGTTCTACATTTTTGCTGCCGCCCAAAGCCACGCCTGACTGGATGATTTTGCCGCTGGTGTCCTGCTTGGTCAAATTTTTCACGGCCTGCTGAAATTCCCGGTTCCAAAAATCCGGCGGCTCGGCAATGCCGGCATTATTGAAAAGATCCCGGTTATAATACATAACCAAAGTATCAAGGGCCAAGGGCAGGGCGAATATTCTCTCGCCTGTTTTTCCGGTTTTTGAGTCCACGGCCGGCAAAACCGTATCTTTGTAGACAACATCAACAAAATTATTTTTTAAATCCCTGAAAGTTAAACTCTTGGTTGTTCTTAATTCCTGCACCACTTCTTTTTTTATTGTGCCTTTTTCCACCGGATAAACCATGGAAATTTCTGTTGGCAAAGGCGCCAACTTACTTTGGTATTTTTTTACCCAGGTATTGTGGAGGGAAAGAATATCAGGCCCCTTATCTTCGGCCATAGCCTCTAAAAGCTCCTGCTCATATTCGCTGTAACGCAATTTCCGGTAATTAATCGTAATATAGGGATGGAGTTGCTTATATTTTGCAATAATTTCAACAAAAGCATCCGGGCCGTCCCAAACCCGCCAATAATTCAAAGTAATCGGCTTCATTGCCTCCTGCGTTTTTTTATCCGCTCCCTTGCAACCGAAACCAGAGGTTAAAAGGAAAGAAGAAATAAGTAATAAAATAAGTAGTTTATTCCTCATATATTATTTCCTACAAATTACAAATTCATTACAAATTTTACAAATACCCGTTTAAACATCTTATATAACATTCGTAATATTTGTAAAAGATTTGTAATTCGTAACTATATTTATATTATAACAAAAATAGGGAAAAATAGAAAATCCGTCAGTTTTCCCAAACTATCTAACACCTAAAACCTAAAACCTAAAATCTAATTTACTCCACCCTCGGCCGATACTGCAGAGCTTCGGCAATATGCGAGGTTAAAATCTTTTCCTCGCCGGCTAAATCAGCGATTGTCCGGCTTATTTTTAAAATCCGGAAATACGCCCGGGCGGACAAATGCATCTGGTCAACCGCGCTGCGCAAAAGCTGGCAAGAAGAATCATCAATTTGGCAGAATTTTTTTACCGCTTCGGAATTCATTTCTGAATTGGTAATGATTGGCATAGCCTTGAATCTTTCGGCCTGAATTTTCCGAGCGGCTTCAATCCTGCTTTTTATAACTTCGGAAGTCTCGCCTTGGCCTTCGCTGGAGAGCTTGTCAAATTTTAAGCGCGGCACTTCAATATGCAAGTCAATGCGGTCAATAATCGGCCCGGAAATTCTTTTGCGATAATTGATAATCTGGCCCGGCGCGCAGGTACATTGCCTTTCTTTATCCCCGTAAAAACCGCAGGGGCAGGGATTCATGGCCGCCACCAAAATAAATTTGGCCGGAAATCTTAAGTTGCCGGCCGCCCGGCTTACATTTATAATTCCGTCTTCCAAAGGCTGGCGCAAATTTTCCAAAACCTGACGGGGAAACTCTCCGAACTCATCCAGAAATAAAACGCCGCGATGGGCCAGGGAAATTTCCCCGGGTCTTGGCCAAGTGCCCCCGCCGACCAAAGCCACGCCTGAAGCCGTATGATGCGGGGAGCGGAAAGGACGGATAGTAAGCAAGGCTGTTCCAGTCGGCAACTGGCCGGCCACGCTGTAAATTTTGGTTATTTCCAAGGCCTCTGCCAAAGTCAAATTAGGTAAAATTGACGGAATTGTCCGGGCAATTAAGGTTTTTCCTGATCCGGGCGGCCCAAACATTAAAATATTATGGGCCCCGGCTGCGGCAATTTCTACCGCCCGTTTGGCATGCTCCTGCCCCCGGACGTGGGACATATCGGAAAAAATTTTTTCTCCCGAAAAATCAAATTCTTTGTAATCCGCGGGCGGAATTGGCTCCTTGCCGCTTAAATGCCGGGCTAATTGGCCCAAATCATTAAGGGGGATAACTTCCAGCTCTTTTACCAGCTTAGCTTCCGGCGCATTTTCCTTGGGCACAAAAATAGTTTTGAAACCGGCTTGCCCGGCCTTGATCGCGACTGGCAAGACGCCATTAATCGGCCGGACCTGCCCGGACAAAGCCAGCTCCCCGACAAAAAGCATGCTCCGGCCTTCATCAGGGAGCGAGACCCGGCCGGTTTTTACCAAAACGCTTACGGCAATGGGCAAATCATAACTTGGCCCGTATTTTTTCAAATCTGCCGGCGCTAAATTAACCGTTACTTTTACTTTGGGGAAAAAAAAACCGGAATTTTTTACCGCCCTTCTCACCCTTTCCCTTGATTCGGAAACCGCCGCGTCCGGCAAGCCGACAATAGCAAAAGCTCCCAAAGGCCCGCCCCCGTAATCCGCTTCCACTTCCACCAATTCCGCTTCCAGACCAACCACCGCCGCTGAAATTATTTTTGAAGACATGGGTTAGTTGCTTAGTTAATTAGTTGGATAGTTTTAAAACTCCTCCCCAACTAATTAACCGCTTAACTATTTAACTATCTAACTATTTAACTATCTCCATTATACCACAAAACAAAAAACCGCTTTAAAACAAAACGGTTTTTTTATATTATTTTGTTATTTCCCGCCCGCAGGCGGGTCCGCCCCTGGCGGATATTTTTTATCTTCTCCCGCTTCTTCCAGCTTTATAGAAAGCAACCTGCTTACCCCGTCATCGCCCATAGTCACGCCATAAAGAATATTAGCCCGGCGCATAGAAGCGCGGTTATGGGTTATGACGATAAACTGGGTTTTATGGGAAAGGTCGTCTAAAATTTTCGCCAGCCGCTCGGAATTGGCTTCATCCAAGGCCGCGTCCACCTCGTCCAAAACCACAAAAGGCGAAGGATTGGCGCTGATAATGGCGCAAATTAAGGCGATGGCGGTCAAAGCCCTTTCTCCGCCGGAAAGCATGGCCACGGATTTTATTTTTTTGCCCGGAGGCGTGGCGGCAATTTCAATCCCGGCCAGGCCGGTGGCATTGTGTTTTCTCAAAAATTTTATTTTTTTTAAATCTAAGCCGGAATCTTTTCTAGATTCTTCTTTTTGGATAACCTCATAATTTTCCTTCGCTTCCGCGCCGCTCTTCTCGTCTTCGTCTTTTTCTTCTTCCATTACTTTTATAATTTTAGCCATCCCGCCGTTAAACAAAATTTTAAAATATTCTTCAAATTTTTGGGAAATAATCCTAAACTCTTTATCAAATCTTTCTTTGATGGTCAAATCCAGCTCCTCAATAATTTTCTCCAAAGATTTTATGGCAACATTCAAATCCTTAACCTGCCCGGACAGAAAATCAAAACGCTCCTTGGTTTGTTCATATTCCTTGGTTGTTTCCGGGTCAATTCCGCCGATCAATTCAAGCTGATGCTTTAACTGCCCGATTTTTTCTCTGACCGCGTCCAGGTCCATCGGGCCGGAAAATTTTCCCTGCCTTATTTCTTTCGGGCTGCCGAAATTATTCCTTATTTCAATTTCTAAATCTTCTAACCGGGTTTCCTGCCGCGTGGAATTAATCTTCAGATCGCTCAACTTTCGGTTCAAATCATTTATCTCATTTTGAAGCTCGTTTATATTTTTCTGCAAGGAGAATAAACGGTCCCTGGCCGCTTCCTCTTCCGCGTTAGAGCTATCAATTTTCCCGTTTATTTCTTTGGCCCGCTCCTCCGCCTGGGAAAGTTTTTCTTTTAAACTCTTTTTTTCTTCTTCTATTTCTCTGGAGTCAAATTCAGGCTGGCTTTGTTTTAATTTTTCTAAAATTTCTTCCAAATCTTTGGCTGTCTTTGTTTCTTTTTCTTTCAAAAGCTTAACTCTTTCAACCCGGGCCGATATTCTTAAATTATTTTCATTGATCTTTACGATCATTTCTTCCCTTGCTTTTGTCAGTTTAACAATTTCCTCGCGCAAGTTTTCTATCGCCCCCTTGTCTTCCTCCCTTAATCTCTTTATAACTTCCCTAAATTCGCTTTTTATCTTTCCGATAAGGTCTTTAAGTTTTCCCAGGTCATTTTCCCCTCCGGCTTTTTCCAGCTCAAAAAGCAATTTTTTTAAAATTTCGCTTATTTTTACCTTCTCTCCCGAGTCCGACCCGGAACTTAAGTTAATCAGGCTGTCGCTGGCTTCGTTTAATTTTTTATCAATCTGGTTTTTTTCATTTTCTACCGCGGCAAAATCATCCCGGCTGTATTTTATATTCTTTTCCAAAGATTCTATCTCTTCTCTTGTCTTTGCCGCTTCTCTGCCTAATTCTTCTTTTTTGTTATTAAGCCAAGACAAGTCGAATTTCCCCCGCGCCTCCAATTTTATTTCCAGTTGGGCGTCAAGACGGGCCAGTTGTTTCACTATTTCTTCCTTTTTCTCCCGCAAATCAAGAA
Source organism: Patescibacteria group bacterium (assembly GCA_028711655.1). NCBI lineage: Bacteria > Patescibacteria group bacterium. Next base: position 6,062 of record JAQTRU010000004.1, on the reverse strand, counting down.
GGGACTTCTGCCACTTTTCAAATTCCAAAGTCTTTTTGTCTTTCTTTTCTATTTTTTCCAATTCATTGTTTATCTGCTCTAACTTTTTTTCCTTGGCCAGTTTGATTTTTTCTAAATTCAAAAATTCATTGTTAAATTCATTAAACTTGTCATTTATTTCATGCCAAACCTTGCGATAATAATTAAGCTGCAGGCCCTTTAACTCCACTTCAATTTTTTCTCTTTTTTCCAGCTTATTAACCTGCCGTGTAAGACTCCTAAGCCGCGGCTCTATTTCTCCTAAAAGCATCTGAACCTGGCCAAGATTTTCATAACTCGTCTGCAGTTTGCCCAAGGAATCATCCCTCTTAATCTGAAATTGCTTTACGCCGGTGGCTTCGTCAAAAAATTCTTTCCTTTCTGCCAGACTCGTATTTAAAAATCCCTCAACCATGCCCTGGCCGATAACGCTGTAAGTTTTTTGCCCGAATTTTGCCTTGGCCAAAAGCATTTGAATATCAGCCAGGCGCGCCCGCGATTGATTTATTAAATATTCGCTTTCTCCGTCCCGAAACAACCGGCGGGTTAGAATCACTTCGGAATAATCTATCTGGGCCTTCTTATCTTCGTTATTCAAAAATAAAGACACTTCAGCCATGCCTAACCGGCCCTTCCTGTCCGAACCGGAAAAGATAATATCTTCGCTTTTTTTGCCACGCAGGGTTTTCATGCTTTGTTCTCCCAAAGCCCAGCGCACGGCATCGGCGATATTGGATTTGCCCGAGCCATTCGGCCCGACAATGGCCGTAATGCCCCGCCGGTCGCGCGTAATCATGCCGGGGAAAACCAGCTTGTTTTTATTGGCAAAAGATTTAAAGCCCTGAATTTCAAGTTTTTCTAGATACATAAAAAGTAATCAGTAATTGGTAATCAGTAATTAGGATATTATGCTGACATATCTGGCGCTTCCCCAAATTACTAATTGCCAATTACGAATTACCATAGTCCTATTATAAAACAAATCAGCAATTTTTAAAAGTTCATCTTGCTTTTAGAAAAATTATGTGGTGAAATAACAGTATAATTGATAAAAATCCTTATGCCAAAAAAAAGAATCCTAGTTATTGGCGGCCCTACCGGAGTGGGAGAAACCACTGTCACGAATGAAATAATAAAATCCTATCCCATATTTAAAAGGCTGGTGACCGCCACTACCAGAAAAAAAAGGCTCAATGAAAAAAACGGCCGGGATTATTATTTTTTCTCTAATAAAAAATTTAATGAGGGAATAAAAAAGGGCAATATCATCGAATACCAAAACACCAGAAATAAAAATGTTTATTATGGCACCTATAAACCGGACTTAGAAAAAAAAATTACTGCCGGTTATAATATAATCGTTAACCCGGATATCGTGGGAACAAAATTTTATAAAAAAAATTATAACGCCACGGCAATCTTTATCATCCCGAAATCATTGCCCGAACTTAAGAAAAGATTGTTTGCCCGCGACCCCTTAATCCCGAAGAAAGAATTGGAAGAAAGGTTTAAATACGCAAAATATGAAATGAAAAATGAAGCCCATTTTTATGATTATAAAGTAATGAATGAACAAAATAAATTAAGAAGGGCGGTAAATCAAATTATTAAAATAATTAAAAAAGAAGGATACAGATTAAAAAAGTAGTAATGGTTGACAAAAAACTGATTCTATTATAGGATTAGACAAGAATTTAAGAATTAAAATTTCGCCTTAAGCGGCGATATTTATCCCGCGCCTTTTAGCGGGGTTAAACTTTATTCATTATTCATTCCGCTAAAAGGTGCGGGATTTATTTTAAAAAATATGGCAGAAGATAAAAAAACGGAAAAAAAGAAAATTCCGGAAATAAAACCCGGCATGACCGTTAGGGTTTACCAAAAAATTAAAGAATTAAATATTAAAGGTGAAGAAAAAGAAAGAACCCAGTATTTTGATGGCACGGTTATCGCCCGAAAACACGGCAAAGAAAAAGGCGCGACAATAACGGTCAGAAAAGTTTCTGATGGAATCGGCGTGGAAAAAATATTTCCTCTCAACCTTCCGACCATAGAAAAAATCGAGATAAAAAAACAGGAAAAAGTAAGGCGGGCCAAACTTTACTTTCTTAAAAAAGGCTATAAGAAAAAATTAAAGGAAAAAAAGGTCTCTTAAAGGTCGGGGTCACCGCGCCTTAAAGCCGCAGTGCTGGAATTGGTAGACAGGCCAGCTTGAGGGGCTGGTGTCCTTAAGGACGTAAGGGTTCAAATCCCTTCTGCGGCACTAAGCCTTAGCTGGCGAGGGCGCATAGCTTCCGCCTTCGTCCGCCGATTCGGCGGACTTCGGACGGACAAGCAGTTGGTTACCCGCCCGCCAGCGACTTCGCCGCAGGCGTGTCGGGCGGGGAGCGTCTCGTTTATTCACCCCGTTAGATTTTGGGCAATTAGCTCAGCTGGTTAGAGCGCTTCGTTTACACCGAAGAGGTCGTAGGTTCGAATCCTACATTGCCCACTGCCCAAAAAAATTAACGGGGCAGGCCGAGAAGGCCCTGGGTTTTTACCCCGGGTTCATCCCGGGGCGAATCCCTGCCTGCAGGCAGGCTAGTGCGCCCACATAAAAAACAGCTCCGAGCATTTGGGGTTGTTTTTTTATCTTTATTTTTTAAAGAAAATAAACTACAATTAAACCATGGAACAAATAATAACCAATTCGGAAAAAGAAACTCTTGCCTTTGCTAAAAAATACGCCAAAAAATTGAAAGGCGGGGTAGTAATGGGTTTAATCGGAAATTTAGGCGCTGGCAAAACCGTTTTTATCAAGGGCTTGGCTGCCGGCCTGGGGCTTAAAAAAAATATTACCAGCCCGACTTTTGTCATAATGAAAGTTTACCCTGTTAAGAAGGGAAAAATAAAAAACTTTGTCCATATTGACGCTTACCGCCTTGGATCCGGAAGAGATTTAATTTCTATCGGCGCGCAAGAATATTTCAACCGGGCTGACACTTTAACCATAATTGAATGGGCGGACAGGGTTAAAAAAATCTTGCCAAAAAAAACAAAATATATTAAAATGGAAATCTTGGAAGGCGCTAAAAGAAAAATTTTGAAAAATTAAAAAGACCGATGCTTGAGCCAGTCGGTCTTTTTTAAATGCCTTCTCCGGGCATTATTTTTTTTAATGCTTCGCGAAAACATTCGGAAGTTATCGGTTTTGGGCAAAAAGCCACATTATGATTTGAAAAGAGCTTACTCCAAACTTCAAAACTACCATATTCTTTTTCGCCGACAATAATCACCGGCTTGCCCCGGGAAACATAAGCAAGGGCAATATTCAAGCCGCGCAGGGGATCGGGGTGAGAATCACCGCCCTCCGGATCAGACAATTCGGCTTCAATCAATATCAAAGGAAAAGAATCAAAATCTATTCCTGTTCCCTCAACTGACCTTAATAATTCTGATAAAGGCGTATCAACTATGGCAACCAATTTTACCCCCTATCGGCTTATCTGCTCTCCGACCATAAACCAGTTAGGCAAATCAACCTCATCGCTTTCAACTTCAATTTTTTCATCTTCGGTCAGTTTATCTTTATTTTTTTCTAATATTAATCTTTCAAAAGCGAAACGTATTTCAGAAAAATTTTTAAAACCATTGGCATTGGGATCTATAAAACCCTTTTTCGTCACCCATTTTTCTAAAAAATTATCCGGAATTTTATTGCCGGCTTCCAGCTCGCCTAATTCGGGGAACCTTTTAAAAAGTTCTCTTAATAAATCCGCGTGAGGCGTATGGCCATCGGCAAAATATTTATCATTTTCACTACCTTTATCATTTCCTTCTTCTTCCCTTCTCTCAACAATCATAAAGGCCCTTATTTTTCTTTTCGTCCCTTCCGTGGCCGGAATAGAAATAACCCTATTCGCATCTATCCCGTAATGACCAATAATTTCGCCTCTTGTTTCCTCCACCAAAGATTCATCTATTTCTCTTGAAGTAGCGGCATGGGCTTCCAAATGCAAATCTGTGCCCGGGTTATTAGTATTAATCTTGGGAGTGCTTATGCCGTCAAAAAGATGGGACTCTTTTATAGTTTTTTCCTCCTTGCTCGGGAATTTTTCAAAAGTCATAGAGATAAAAAAATAGTTTTTTAAAACTATCTTAATTATACATCTTTTTTATTTTTATAAAAAATAAGGATTAAACCCGAAACTCCCCCCACTATCATTACATCCGCAATATTAAAGACCGTAAAATACTTTAAATCCAAATAATCCACCACGAATCCGTATTTTAAACGATCCAGCATATTACTTATAGCACCAAAAATTATAAATGTCAAGAAGGCGACCTTACTCCATTCTTGTCTTTCCGCCAGAAACAGCAATTCATACAGCAAAAAGATGATTATCATAATAATCAGAATATTCAGAAAAATTCCGGAAAAAGGCAGGGAAAAGGCAATATTATAATTAGGGGCGAAACCCAGTTTAAAAAAATCTCCGGCAACTGGAATTGATTTATCAAAAAAACCGCTCGTAGCTAAAAATTTAAAAAACCGATCTAAAACAACAAAAAACATGGCCAATAAAATCCAGAAAGCCATGTTTTTTTTATATTTTAGCATAAGTCCCGCGCCTTTTAGATGGGATATAAACCTACACCTAAAAATTTTATTCTCTATTTAAACCCCGCCACAAAAATCTTGAACAAAAAAGGCGCGAGGTTAACTGTTCTGCAGTTTGGTTTTGCATTCCACGCAAGCGCTTGCTACCGGCCGAGCCAACATTCTCTTTTTGCCAATCGGCTTTTTACAATATTTACAAATGCCATAGGTGCCTTTTTCTATCCGCTCCAAAGCATTATTAATATCGCGCAATGTGCTTTCCAAAACTTTCTCCGTAGCCAAGTTGGTGGTATATTCGCCAATTTCTTGCGCATTTTCATCTGATTTATCGCCATAATCAGGAAATAGGGCTTTATGCTCATCTTTGTCATGGATATCTTTGCCGGCAATATCCTTCAAATCATTCAAAAGCTGCTTTTTTCTGGAAAGCAGATCTCCCTTTATCTGTTCAATCGTCTTCTTGTCTAAATCATTGTCTCCTTGTTTTTTTGCTGCTGTCATATGTTTGTTTTCGGGTTCGGTGTCCTTGTCCTTGAAGCCCGCTTAATAAAATCCCACTCCTTGTATGGAGTATTAACCTCTGCCGGAAAAATAATTCCCAGCCTTTTCTGCGCGCCAATGGTGGGTAATATTCTAAACAAGGCGCGGGATAAAATAAAAACCAATAATAAATTGGTCAATTTGACTAACTTCAGTATACCGCAAATCCAGTTTTTGGCAAGGGTTTTGCCCGAAAAATAATAAATAAACGCGAATTACGCCTTTGCGACATTTACTGGCGGACTTTGTCCGCCGAAGCGCGCTTCGGCGCGCGAAGGCGGAACGGACCCCGCATAACTCGCTTCGCTCGTAACGGGGCAGGCGGGACTTTTGCCCCACACCCGTAAGTGGTGCGGGGCGAACCCGCGAACCCGCACGAAAGCTTTGCTTTCTGCGGGGTAAACCTCCTGCCTGCCCCGCTGTAAAAAAATTTTGAGCGGAACGGACGGGACTCGAACCCGCGACCTCCTGCGTGACAGGCAGGCGTTCTAACCAACTGAACTACCGCTCCGCTCAAAATTTTTAGTTTGTTTTTGAAAAATAAATTATGCTAATTACTTGGAGCGGGATGTGACAGGCAGGCGTTCTAACCAACTGAACCCTGCCTGCCGGCAGGCAGGTACCGCTCTAAATATAACTATTAACTTTTAACAATCAACTATTTTATATCCATATGTAAATTAGATTATCGCCCTAAAATAAAAACAGCCCTCTCGGTTTGATAAAACTTTCAGTTAAACAATAACAAAAAATATGCTATTAGTCAACATCATGCGGGTATACTAAGGCAGTTGGAACAAGAGTAAAATTAAACTAGCTAATAATTAACTCTCTTGTTCTATGATCGCGCTCTTAAACCAGGTCCCTTCTGAGACCAAAATCAGAAAACAATTAAGAAAAA